>NZ_CP044545.1:3337500-3637500 GCF_008935075.1 Pradoshia sp. D12
TCCAGGCCATCACCATCATCAACATCACGGATATGGCGGAGGCCACGGATTCCCACATCACGGCTGGCAAGGACAGCAGTGGGGCCAAGGATGGGGTCAAGGACAATCAGGTTACGGAGGCTTTTCATCTCAAGGTCGCGATCCGTATTCCTATGAGGAATTTGCCACAGATCCATCACAATATTCAAACCCATATTACCAATATTAATAGAGTAAAACACACAGGTTTATCCAATCTGTGTGTTTTTTTCGTAAAATTTATCCAGATTAACTTTACGCTTTCAAGGGTAAAAACCTTCAATAAGCTTATTAAGTACTTAGAAAGGAATTTTTCTCATGAAAGAGCTCTCGATAACTGAAAAACAGGTTTCTAGTGCCAACTTCCAATTTGTATTCCCATTTTCGCTTATACGCGGAAAGGAAGATGATTTGGTTGAGAAATTGAAAAAAAATCAGTTTAAATGGTTTAGACTGGATAACCTTGAAAAAGAAGATGATTTCTATGGCAGGTTTGAAATAAATCACGAGAACATGGAAAATTTTTTTCTTCCTTTTACAAATCGAATTATGTTCCCTAAAAAGGAGGATGGAAAAGGATTTCAACGGTATTCGAAAATGTATCAGGTTCCTAGTACATTAAAGACAAAGTATTGCAACACAAGATTTGTAGTTGAATCCATTGATATAACCGTGTGTCCATATCAGTTAGGTTTTTTAACCATACGTATTCACTTGGAAGACCAGGATCAATCATTGGATCTTACTGAAGCTATTCATTTTGCTTCAGAATTTAGAATCATGGAACAAAATCAGCCGACTTCCAAAATAATCTATGAAGATCAGGAGTTCGAACATGTTGAGCGCTTTTTGCTAGACTGTCTCATGCCTGAAATTAAAAAATATATGGATGATAGCACTGAAGATAATGCTTACTTTGAATCCTTCCCATTTTTTGAAAATAATCATTTATACGTCCAGTCCTTGATTGGATTAGTACCTGATGAAAAAATTGAGGATTACGATGTTTACCGATTAGGTAATCTGGATGGGTATTCCCAAAATAAAAAGCCATATATCAGTTGCAATAATCAACAATTTATTGATCAATATATGGAGTCGATCGTTTATACCCGTTGGGCACCGTTTACTTATTACATACCCGATGAACAGGGAATTGCTTGTATAACCAATCGTACAAATGAAGCATTTAATAATATTGCCAGTACTTTTTATGGCGAATACTATTACGGATTAATGCTCACTTTATTTCATAAAATCACCTTGCTTAAGGTGGCAAACGAATACTCACGTGTGAGAATTTCACAGGATACAAAACAAGTGGAAAAATTAATTCATGCGATCAATGCCTTCTCATCCAATTATTATTTTTTTGAACTGGCAACCAACTCGAAGGGCCGTGATATTTTTATCCGGCTAAGAGAAAGGTTTAAGGTAGACGATCTATTCGAGGATACACGTGCAACGCTGCAAAGTTTAAATCAATATCAAGAAAATTTCACATCTAAACAAGGTAATATGCTTTTACAAATTTTAACTCTCTATTCTGTCATAACTGGAATATTCGGAATGAATTTAGTTTCTGAACAGCTTAAAGGGAATATAAATTGGTCCAGTTTATTATCAAGTTATAATCGGCTCGAATACTTAGCATTATTTGTAACATTAACCGGTGTATTTATCTCCATTATCTTAGGACTTAGATTTATTTTTTTATGGATAATAGATAAAAGGGACCGTAAAAAATGGAGAAAGGAAATTGAGTATCCAAATACAAAGTAAATTTTATAACAGATAAACCTCCGTTTACATCAATGTAAACGGAGGTTTTTATATTCCTCCCCCTCTAAACTAAATCAAAAAGATTTAACTCCAGAATTATCCATGAATCAAAGACCTAATTTGCTTACTATTACTTTTGGCTATCTTATTTTCAATCAAGTTTTGCAGCAATTCATAATCCAGCACACCTGCAATCATTTGAATAATATTCCTTAGTTAACTAATACTAACGTTTATCAATTAAGGTTTAGGTGATGGATATGAAATTCTTTAAAAAGAGAACGACAAACCAGACTAACGAACAAGTACAATCGAACGAGGCATCTACTCCAGATATACGGAGCTTACAAACAACCTGTCATGTAGAAGATAATATTGAAAAACTGAAAACAGCCTTTTCTAGTACACAAGATTTCGATACACGTTATTTCTCAAATGGTGATCAAAAATATGGAATGGCATTCATCAAAACAATCGTTAAAAAGGATATTATTGATCACTTTCTGATAGAACCATTAGTGATTAACTCTTCACTCAGCCCTGCTAACTTACCTGTGGCACATGTTTCTGCTTATACCTGTTTTGAAGATATTATTAATAATATGCTCGACGGTAATATTGCTCTGTTTAAAGAAGGTGATACAGCCTGTTATTTAGTAGAAGCAGCAGATTTTAAGACTCGTTCTATTGAGGAACCTGCATCGGAACAAAGTATACGTGGTTCTCATGAAGGGTTTGTAGAGAAAATTGAAGATAATTTAAATCTGATAAGAAAAAGGGTCAAAACGGAGAACTTGGTGGTTAAAACAAAAACACTTGGTTCATATCCAAAGGCTACTGCCGCTCTTTTTTATATAAATGGGAAAGCAGACCCGGAGGTTATAGAAAAAATAGAAAAAAAATTAGACTCTATTCATCTTGATACAGCTATCAATACAGAAGTTATTCAAAATTATATAGAAGACTCAGTTTATTCACCATTTCCGCAAATTTTGAATACAGAAAAACCTAATCGGGTTGCACATCACTTATCAATGGGTGCCGTTGGCTTAATGACTGAAGGAAGCTCTACTGTCTTCCTGATGCCAATTACATTCTTTACTTTTTTTCATGCAGCGGATGATATTGAAAGCCGTTTTTATATAAGCTCATTTGAACGGATTTTACGCCTGTTTGCCTTATTTCTGGCCATTACCTTACCATCATTTTATATCGCTCTTGTATCATTTGATTTCGAGATTATCCCGTTAAATCTTGTAGCAAATGTTAAAGGATCTTTGGAGAACATTCCCTACTCCCCCTTAATCGAAGCTCTTATTATGGTGGTCATATTGGAACTTCTTAAGGAATCCGCCATCCGTTTACCCAGTTCCGTTTCACCAACGATTGGTGTGGTAGGTGCTTTGGTCATAGGTACTGCAATTGTTCAGGCTAACCTGGTTTCTAATACGATGTTAATCGTGATTGCGATTACAGCCATTTCGGCATTTACTATTCCAAATCAGGAAGTCGCACAAATGATTCGTATTCTAAACTTCCCGCTCATCATTATAACTTATATTTTTGGCTTAGTTGGAATAGCGATTGGATTCACTTTAATTATCTATCATTTATGTGAATTGGAATCTATGGGAAAACCTTATTTAGCACCGGTCGCGCCGTTTAATTTTAAAAGCTTGTCGAAAATGCTATTCAAAATACCATTTAAGAAGGAGAGTTAAATGGACTATGATAGCTTCTAATAAAAAGTTATTGTCAGCTCACCAATTATACTTTTTAACCGTCCAATCCGTTAGCTCTGTCATGATTTTTGCCATTCCTTATCTTGTTAATGAGCATAGTAAACATAATGCCTGGATATCTGCCATCATCACTTTAATCTTCTTTCAACTAATTGGATGGGTCATCTTTTCATTGCATAAACGATTACCGGATAAGAATCTATTCCAAATGACAGAGATTCTAACAAGCAAATGGATCGGAAAAATAATGAATTGGCTGTATATCATCTATTTCATTGGCCTTGCTACCTATACGGCTTTATATTTTACGTATTTATCAAAGGAATGGACACTGCCTGTCACACCGCTATTTGTTGTTTACCTAATCTTTATTTTAATGGGACTCTATATAGCCAAAGGGACGATAACTACACTCGCGCGGTTCAGCGGCATAACATTCCTAGCGTTAACAGGCTTTCTCCTGTTCTCTATTTCTTTTGCCATTCCTAAAATGCATCTTTTATTTCTACTGCCAGTTGGGGATGTTCCGGTTACTAAAATTTTGAATGGTTCATATCATATGGGGATTGGTTATGCAGGCCTAAGTTCATTACTTGTATTATTACCACTTCTTCATGACAAATTAAAAACAAAAAAAAGAGTAATTACTTTTTCAATCCTGACTATTTCATTGATTTATCTTGTTTTATTAGTAATCTGTCTTGCCCATTTTGGTACATATTCATTAGGTCTAGTTCCAATTCCAGTTCTCTATTTACTAAAAATATTGACGATACTTAGCATTTTTGAACGGATGGATTTGATTATTATGTGCGCCTGGATTTCTCCAATGCTCGTTTCCTATGTCCTATATATTTTTATAGCAGGAATAGGAATATCAGAAAATACTCGATTCAAGAACAAAAAAATCATTGTATTGGTTATTACTTTGATAATCTCACTTCTATGTGCTCTTTTTCCGGAAGCGCAGGATAACATGATTCGTCTTAATAATTATTTGCTACCCTTTACTTATGTGTTCATGATAGGGTTTCCCATTCTTCTACTGGCTATTGCTATGATTCGAAAAATAAACCAGAGTCATCAAAATCAGGCAGGTGATTGATCCATGAAACTATTAAAGATA
Source organism: Pradoshia sp. D12 (assembly GCF_008935075.1). Taxonomy (NCBI): domain Bacteria; kingdom Bacillati; phylum Bacillota; class Bacilli; order Caryophanales; family Bacillaceae; genus Pradoshia; species Pradoshia sp. D12. The sequence goes on from NZ_CP044545.1 coordinate 3,342,169, forward strand.
GGTTTAATATTATCAATATTGATTGCTACCACAGGATGCTGGGACCAAAATTTTTTATCTAAAACTTCCCTGGCATTCAGTTTAGGTTTTGACAAAGCTAAAGGCCCGGAACCACTGGAATTAATTACAATTATTCGTGCATTAAAGCCTGCAGGTGGGGGACAAATAGAACCCTATAATACCAGTTATAAAGTAAAGGGAGCATCTCCATTAATTTTAAGGGAAAAAATGAATCAAATTACGCCCGGCGAATTCTCAATAAATAAATTAAGTAATGTTTTAATAGGCGAGGAATTGGCGAAAACAGATATCTATCCCCTGCTGGATGTGTTATATCGTGATGCAAAAAGTAATGTAAACGCAAAAGTCTTGATTACAAAAGGAAAATCACGAGACATTTTAAAAGACGAGTATATTAAGGGCACTTTAATTAGTAGAGCCATACAAGAATTACTCGACAGTGCAGAAGACCATTCCATGATTCCTGAGCAATCATTAGCTACGATTATGCCTGCCATGTTTGATCCAGGTCAGGATTTTGTCCTTCCCTATGTAGAAAAACTTAAGGGTGGCCTGGTAAAAGTAAAGGGAGTAGCTTTATTCGATAACTTAAGTTATACCGGTAAAAATTTAATTGGGGAGGACTCTTCTTTATACTTATTAATGGTTGGCAAAGAAGGAACCTATACTCAATTTACAATAAATAATCCGGAGAAAAAAAATGAAATTGATGAAAAGGTTAGCTTTTTTATTCGAAAAAACACCCATAAAATAAAATTAAAAATCAAGGACTCTAAACCGGTCTATACAGTTTCATTAAACTTAAGGGTTTCTGTATCTGAATATACAAAGGGTTTGCTTAAAGAGGACGAAATTAAAACCCTTGAGGAGCATATTTCTAAGGACTTAACGAAACAAGCTAGAAAAGTAACTGATACGTTAGTGAAAAGCAATTGCGATGCACTCGCGCTTGGCCGTAAGCTGATGGTTAAGGATCCAAAATTGTTTGATGAGTATAAGAAGAATGGAAAGTTAGATTTAAAAAAAGTTGAGATTAACCCAACTGTTAAAATAAAAGTTGTGGACAATGGAATTTTAGATTGAATAGATTTTTGATAAGAGCGAGGACGACGTATGAATACTGCTCAGTATATTTTCAATAAACTTCATTTAGTTGCTCGTCTGATTATTATTATCGTTGGCATTATTCTGGTCTATGGAATCCTTATGCATCTGATTGAGCCTTCAACATTTACCAACATTGGTGAAGGAATATGGTTTACCATTGAATCAATTACAACTGTGGGGTATGGCGAAATTGTGCCCAAAACTCTTTTAGGGAGGTTAACTGCCAGTACATTAATCTTAATTGGTGCAGCATTTGTTTCTTACTACTACGCATCTATGTCATCCTATGTGATTAAACGGCAGACAGCCCTGCAGCTTGGTTCTGCCATCTATACAAAACGTAAGCATCTTATTATAGTTGGTTGGAATGAATGTACTAAAATGCTAATCGATACATGGCATAAGGAGAATCCACGAAGAAATATAGTCATCATAGACGAGACATTAGAATCTCATCCAATGCCAGACACTCATATCTTTTTTTTGAAAAATGACAGTACAAATGAACAGACATGGATTCATGCAAATGTAACCGAGAGTGAATTCATCATTTTAACAGCAGATCGCTCGAAAACTGAACGTGCTTCTGATTTGCATGTCATCGCTTCCTTACTGTGTATTAAAGGCCTTTATCCAGAAGCCACTTGTATTTGTGAAATAATGGCTCCCTTTCAAATGAAAAATGCCAAACGAGCTGGTGCAGATCGTATTATTGCAACTAATACGATTATTAGCCAAACCATTATAGAAACAGTCGAACAAGAGCCGTCTTCAAGATAATTTTATTCATATCCCAACACAGCAATTTCCGCTTCATTTACTAATACTCTGCCTAGATCTAAATATCTTTCCAAACCTGAATCACCACCGTACACATTATCTGATGGATTTGAGTAATGATCAAATTCACATTCATCTGAATATGGGTGGTGATTCATATAAAATTGGGCACCGGTTTTAGCTTCATAAGATAATAAGTAAGGAGTCCCAAAGCGGATTACTCCGTTTTTATCTTCTATAGACCCCTTAATGGTGGTAAAGGGAATCCTAATATAATTTGATTTACTACCGCTATCCATTAGATAATCAAAATAACCATGCTTATAATCCCAGTTCCCGCCAACGATAAACCCATGGCTTCCAAGCTGATGATGGGCATACACATAATTTGTTATAGTATTTGTTAGACGTGATGGTATTTCAATCATGTTATCCCTTCCTTCCTTTAGATCCTTTATTAATATCCACTGATAGAAGGAAAGGTATGTCTGGTATTGGCAGCCTTCAACACCTAATATTCTCAACTATGGTACATATAAAAAATACCCGGTTCATTTACCGGGTATTTTTTGCACGAACATAATATTAAGAATTTAATCGTTTTTCAAGCTCAGCTTTCTTTTCTTCAAAGCCAGCTTTGCCAAGTAAAGCGAACATATTAACTTTATACGCTTCGACACCTGGTTGATCAAATGGATTTACCCCCATTAAATAGCAGCTCATTGCGCATGCTTTTTCGAAGAAGTAGACCATATAACCAAATGTATATTCATCAAGTGCCGGAATGCTCACAACCAAGTTCGGAACTCCGCCATCTGTATGAGCTAATAATGTACCCTCAAATGCCTTATTATTCACGAAATCTACTGTTTGTCCAGCTAAATAATTGAGGTTATCCAAATCATTTGCTGCCTCTTCAAGAACTAATTCATGGCGTGGCTTTTCTACTTTTATAACTGTTTCAAACAGATCTCTGCGACCTTCCTGCACGTATTGTCCTAATGAGTGAAGATCAGTTGAGAAGTTCGCAGAAGATGGATAAACTCCTTTTTGATCTTTTCCTTCACTTTCACCAAAGAGCTGTTTCCACCACTCGGAGAAATACTGTAAGGATGGCTCATAGTTAATCAACATCTCAATGGTTTTCCCTTTACGATAAAGAAGATTACGAACAACTGCATATTGATACGCCTCATTGTTCTCTAATTCAGATTCAGAATAATCTTGCTCAGCTGCAGCTGCACCTTTCATGATAACATCGATATCCGCTCCGCTTGCAGCAATCGGCAGTAATCCAACAGCTGTAAGAACAGAATAACGTCCGCCTACATCATCAGGAATGACAAATGTTTCAAACCCTTCTTCATCAGCAACTGTTTTTAAAGCGCCTCTAGCTTTATCTGTAGTTGCATAAATGCGGCCCTTTGCTGCTTCTGCGCCATATTTTTCTTCCAATAGCTTACGGAAAATACGGAAGGCAATCGCTGGTTCAGTAGTTGTACCGGATTTAGATATAACATTAATCGAGAAATCTTTTCCTTCAAGAAGATCCATTAAATCGCGCATATATGTAGAACTGATATTGTTACCTGCAAAAATGATTTGCGGAGCTTTACGCTTTTCACTAGGCAGAATATTAAAGAAGCTGTGTTGAAGCATTTCAATTGCCGCTCTAGCTCCAAGATAAGATCCGCCAATCCCAATAACTAATAAGATATCAGAATCGTTTTTAATCTTTTCTGCTGCTTTCTTTATACGTGCAAACTCTTCTTTATCATAATCAGAAGGCAAAGATAACCATCCAAGATAATCATTACCAGCTCCTGTTTTTTCATGGATTGTATGATGCAGTTGCTTTACAGTATCCTTCATATAAGACACTTCATGCTCTTGGAAAAATTCTAGTGCTTTTGAATAATCAAATTTAATATGAGTCATTTTTTGTCCTCCATTCAGTTTCCTCATTTTCACTTTACAGAATCCGAAAATGATAATCAAGTTGCGACTAATAGCTTCAAAAATTTCAAGCGTTTACATTTCGTAACATTGAGAAAAAGGTCTTACAGGAAGACCTTTTTCTCAAACTATAAAGATGCTTTGAGAATAGATAGTACATCCTCTTTATTAAGCTTTTTAAAGTTTCCGAACTCTCCATTCACCATTGCTTTGTCTGCTATTAACTCTATTTTGGAATCGTCTATATCATAATCAGCCAATCGGGATGGAGCACCGATTCCTGTCCAGAAATCTCTTATATTACGGATACAATCATTAGCGATTTCCTCTTTTGATTTACCAGCTGGATCAACGTCAAATACCTCAGTTCCCAATCTGACTAACTTATCAAGATTTTCGTGCATACAGTGCTTCATCCAGTTTGGAAATAAGATTGCAAGCCCCCCTGCATGAGGAATATCATAGACAGCTGAAACAGCATGTTCGATATTATGCGTTGCCCAATCGCCACGGATACCCACACTCAATGTACCATTTAAAGCCACCGTTCCACAGTAAAGAATAGTTTCCCGATATTGATAATTTTCCATATCGTTCAATAATTTCGGAGCCGTTTCTTTAACTGTTTTTAACACTGATTCACACATTCTATCCTGTAAAGGAGTATTTTCTGTGTGGTTAAAATACGTTTCCAACACATGTGACATCATATCAACCATTCCGTAAATCGTCTGATCGCGAGGAACTGTGAACGTATTAACCGGATCCAGGATAGAAAACTGAGGGTATGTATAGGGTGAACCCCACCCGTGCTTCTCCTGTGTCTCCCAATTCGTAATCACACTGCCAGAGTTCATTTCAGAGCCTGTGGCTGCCAGTGTTAAAACTGTACCAAACGGCATAGCGCCCTTTACTTTGGCTTTCTTGGTGACTAAATCCCATGGATCTCCCTCATACACAACACCTGCCGCAATTGCCTTCGTACAATCAATAACACTACCTCCGCCAATAGCTAAAAGAAAATCAACCTCATTTTCTCGGCATATATCGACACCTTTGCGCACAGTAGAGATACGCGGATTTGGTTCTACTCCAGATAATTCATGATAGGTTAGTTCTCTGTGCTTCAGCTCATCAACAACACGATCATATAAGCCATTTTTCTTTATGCTTCCCCCACCATAAATTAATAAAATATTTTTTGAATCGGCTGGTATTAAATTTTTCAGTTCTTTAACTGTATCCTTACCAAATACTAAATTTGTCGGATTTTTATATGTAAAATTTTGCATAATTCTATTTCCTCCCTATTATTCCGTTTTCTTTATCTTTAATTCCTTTAATTTCATTAATAAAACCTAAAATCATGTATAATATTTTCTTTTTTTAACCACTCTATAACTGAACCATGCTTTTTGAAGGAGGAAATCAAATGAGTGGTATACAACGTACCGCACTTGTCTTAACAATTATAGGCGCCATTAACTGGGGACTTATCGGATTTTTCCAATTCGATTTGGTTGCCACTGTTTTTGGGGGCGGAAGCCAAGCTGGTGGTTTCGCACGTGTTATTTATGCACTTGTTGGAATTGCAGGCCTTGTCAATCTTGGATTATTATTCAAGCCAAGCGAACAAACAAGCAGCCAGGAACAACCAAATCCATCAAAATCATAATATCTAGAATAGGCCCATCCCTTTATTTGGATGGGCCTATTCATTTATACAGACAATACCTTTTTAATTTTTGAAATCGCCCAATCAAGCTCTTCTTTGGTAATGATAAGTGGTGGGGCAAAACGGATGACATTATCATGAGTTTCCTTACATAATAAGCCCTCATCCTTTAACCGTTCACAATATGGGCGTGCTGATTCCGTTAATTCCATACCAATAAATAAACCACGGCCTCTGATTTCTTTTATAATAGGATTTTCAATCTTCCTTAATTCTTCACTCAGATAGGCTCCCAGCTGTTCGGATTTTCCAGCCAAATTCTCTTCAACTAACACATCAATAGCCTCCATAGATACTGCGCAGGCTAATGGATTACCACCAAATGTAGATCCATGGGATCCCGGATTAAAAACATCAAGAATATCATGATTGGCCAGAATACAGGAAATTGGGAATACTCCGCCACCAAGGGCCTTACCCAAAATATAAATATCAGGAACAACATCCTCCCACTCACACGCAAACATCCTGCCCGTTCTGCAAAGCCCTACCTGAATCTCATCTGCAATAAATAAAACATCATTAGCCTTACATACATTATATGCTTCCTTAAGGAACCCTTCAGAAGGTATATTAATTCCTGCTTCACCTTGGATCGGCTCAATCAAAAAGCCTGCTGTATTGGGAGTAATCGCTTCCTTTAAAGCTTCTATATCGCCAAATGGGATAAGCTTAATGCCTGGCAGCATTGGACCAAAACCTCTTTTATATTCTTCATCAGAAGAAAGAGAAACAGCGAGCATCGTTCTGCCATGAAAGTTCCCAGTGCAGGCGATAAATTCTGCCTTGTCCTTTTCCACTCCTTTTACATCATAGGCCCATCTTCTTGCAGCTTTAAAAGCTGTTTCAACCGCCTCCGCACCAGTATTCATAGGAAGTGCTTTGTCTTTGTTTGCTAGCTTACAAATTTTTTCATACCATGGACCAAGCTGATCATTATGAAAAGCTCTTGACGTCAGAGTTACACGATCTGCTTGCTCCTTTAAAGCTCGAATAATTCTTGGGTGACGATGTCCCTGGTTTACAGCCGAATAAGCACTCAGCATGTCCATATATCGGTTTCCCTCTGGATCCTTCACCCAAACACCCTCAGCTTCTGCTATAACAATCGGCAATGGGTGATAGTTCCTGGCACCATATTGTTCTGTTTGTTCAATCACTTCGTTGGAAACAGTTGTCTTTGTCACATGAATCGGCCCCCTATCTAAGTTTTTCATTCGTATAAGGTATAATTCCATTCGACTAAAAACCCATTTAAACGATAATTGAGTCTTGTCTATATTATCCGATAATTTACGAACAATTGGAATTAATAACTGTTTACAACAAAAAAACTGCCCTCATCACAGTCGAAACAAGTGATGAGGGCAGTTTCTGCATTTCTATTCAATTATTTTTTAATAAGATCTTCGCGTTTGGATTGTTCAATCCACTCTTCCAATTTATCTTTAAGTGTATTGAATCCTTGTGGTGTTTCAGCAGGCGGAATTTTAACTGAACCTTGTTGAGATTTTTTCTTAGGCTTACGAGCTTCCTGTTTAACTGCTGGTGGCTCTTCTGTAGCACGAATAGATAGAGCGATTTTCCCAGCTTCTTCATTAACGGAAAGAACTTTAACTTTAACTTCATCGCCTAATTTTAATTGATCATTAATATCTTTCACAAAACCGTACGTAATTTCGGAAATATGAACGAGTCCTTGTGTATTTTCGTCTAAAGCAACGAATGCTCCGTAAGGCTGAATGCCAGTTACTTTACCTGTAAGAATTTGACCTACTTCATATTTTGTAGTCATAATAACACTCCTATAAATGTTTAAATTTTTCGTTTATATACGCAATATAAAATTATAGCACAATGTTTAACCATTATCAAAAATGACCTACATACCTTTCTATTTTTATTTACCCTATTGCCTAATAATAAACACCTTTATCGGCAGGAATAACTTACCTGTTTAATCAGATTTAATATTCTGGCAATTATTCCTGTATAATGCTACTATTATACGATTAATAAGATTACAAGCTATGAGGTGCATACATGCAAAAACATGAACAATGGTCATCAAAGATTGGATTTATTTTAGCTGCTGCCGGTTCAGCAATTGGACTGGGTGCCATTTGGAAATTCCCCTACATGGCTGGAACAAATGGCGGTGCAGCCTTCTTCCTTTTATTTATTGCGTTCACACTTTTTATCGGTGCTCCTATTTTAATTGCCGAATTTGTCATTGGACGAAATGCACAAAAAGATGCAGTCAGTGCCTATAAAGTTATAGCCCCTAATTCTAAATGGTTTTTATTGGGGTGGATGGGTGTAATTGCTTCCGTTCTGTTGCTATCCTTTTACAGTGTGGTAGGCGGCTGGATTTTATCCTATCTAGGCAGAAGTCTACTTGGGCAGATAACAGGGGTAGCTAATTATGAATCATTATTTAATAACATTATTGAAAATCCATATGAATCAATCATTTCTCAGATTCTGTTCATATTATTGACAATATGGGTGGTTCAGGGAGGAATCAAAAAAGGGATTGAACGGGCAAGCAAGTATATGATGCCGGCATTATTCATTTTGTTTATTATATTGGCCGTTCGATCGTTAACCCTGGATGGAGCTATGGAAGGTGTTAGATTCTTCTTGCAGCCAGACTTCAATAAAATCACGGGTGAATCCGTATTGCTGGCACTTGGACAAGCCTTTTTCGCTCTTAGTGTGGGAACATCTGTAATGGTAACCTACGCTTCCTATTTGCCGAAAAACGAGAATTTGATGAAATCCGGCTTTTCTGTTGTGGGATTAAATATTTTAATCTCCTTATTAGCAGGACTTGTTATTTTCCCTGCCGTATTTGCGTTGGGATATGATCCTGCATCAGGTCCAGGGCTAGTTTTTGTCATACTGCCAGCTGTATTTAATGAGATCGCATTCGGAGGATTTTTTATGATCATCTTTATGGTCTTATTGTTATTTGCGACTCTTACCTCCGCCTTTTCCATTTTGGAAATTGTTGTAGCAGTCATTTCAAAAGAAAATCCCGAGAAACGAAAATCTTCCGCATGGCTGGCTGGAATCATCACCTTCATTGTTGGGATTCCGAGTGCTTTATCCTATGGAATCTTAAGCGATGTTCATATTGCAGGTAAAACTTTCTTTGATCTGGCAGATTTTATTGTTTCAAATCTTGCCCTGCCGCTCGGTTCGCTGTTTATTTCTATATTTATAGGTTACGTTATGGATAAAAATGCAGTCAGAACAGAGTTACAAAATGGCTCGAAATTGAAATACTGGATGTTTAACGGTTGGTATATCTTAGTCCGTTACGTATGCCCTGCCGCAATTTTATTAGTCTTCCTGAACTCTATTGGAATTATTTAGTAAGGTGGTAGAATATAAGGAGAACTATTAATTTAAGGAGGGATTGATAATGGCTACAATTGGCGAAAATATTCGTAAGTACAGAATTGACAAAGGAATGAGTGTGGAAGAGCTAGCGTTACGCTCCAGAATCGGCACTCACAAACTTGAGCAATACGAGGAAAATGAATTAACACCAAGCCTCCAGGTTCTCCTGACTATTTCAACTGCATTGGATTGCCCTGCCTCCGAATTAATGGAGCATGCCAATCCAACAGGACCATGCCAACTAGATCCCGAACTCCATCACCTCATCAACACAATGGGGCAAAAGCGAGCGAAATTAATACTAAAGAAAACCCAAGACATAACCGAAGCCGACTTCCTAAGGATAATGGGGAATTTAAAAGGCTGAAACGACTGCCCAGGCCCGAAAAGCATAAGAGAGAGGCACGCAGGGAGGTGTTCTTCCCTCCCGCAGTGGCTATCCTTATGACTCGAGGGACTAGGAGTTGAAGCTGGATTATTAAAAGGCTGAAACGGCTGGAAAAGGAACGAAGACTAAGAACGCCACGTCCTGTGGCAACGTCTTCATGACCAACATCCTGTAGCCCTCCGCAGTGGCTATACTTATGTACCGATACCTTACGCCTTGAAGAGGCTGGGACATAACTAAATTTACTATGTCTAAAGCCGAATGATATATTGGATTTTTATTAATCTAAATAGAAAAAGCCGAACTATTATAAATAATGCTAACACTGCATTTAATAATAGTTCGGCTTTTTTAGTTATTGGAAACCTTTTGTCCCAGCCTCTTTTTGATCAACATTCTGTTTTAATAATTGAGCTTGGCTGGAATTTGGCTGGGTCGGCTGGATTTCAATAAGATTCGGCTGAATTCCCATCCAACTTGGCTCTATTTCTATTAAAATACGTGTTTATTTAGAACCGGATTCCCAAGTAAGCAAACATATTGCGGCTAATTGCCTTTATTAGCTGCATTGATTTCTATAGCCTGGTGTGTCTTTAAGAATGCTTTTCCTTTTAAAGGACTTAAAATTAAAATAATCAAATCCTTATGAACAAAACAAAGGGGAAACCATAGGTCATTTAACGACTTATGGTTGCCCCCTCATTTTTTATATTTGAAAATCTTTTCCCTATACTCAGAAAACTCTTAGTAAAAGTCCTTAAGGAAATTTATGAATGATTGTTTAAAAATCGTTCAATCCTGGTTAAGGCTTCCCGTAATTGATCGATAGATGTAGCGTAAGAGCAACGGATATGCCCTTCTCCGCCTATACCAAATACATTGCCTGGTACTACTGCTACCTTTTCCTCAATCAATAATTTTTCTGCAAATTCTTCAGAGCTCATGCCAGTAGATTCAATGGATGGAAAAGCATAAAATGCTCCACCCGGTGTGTGGCACTTCAAACCAATCTCATTAAATGAACTAACAATATAATTTCTTCGATGATTATAGCTCATACGCATTTCTTCCACATATCCCGCCCCATATCGCAGGGCCTCCAAAGCAGCATATTGGGCAGATGTAGGGGCACACATAATCGCATACTGGTGGATTTTCAGCATAGCTTCAGAGATTTCTTTGTTTGCACATACAAAACCAAGCCTCCAGCCTGTCATAGCAAATCCCTTTGAGAAGCCTGATATTAAAATCGTCCGTTCATACATCCCTTCAATGGCTGCAAAGCTGGTATACGCGTCATCATAAACAAGTTCCGCATAGATTTCATCGGAAATCACAAGAACATCATGTTTAATAGCAATTTCAGCTAATGCTTTCAAATCATCCTTAGACAATTGGGTTCCTGTTGGATTATTAGGTGAACAAATCATAATCGCCTTCGTTTTCGGTGTTATAGCTGCTTCTAACTGTTCGGGTAACAATTTAAAATCAGATTCTTTCATGGTTCCAACCGAAACAGGCTTACCTCCTGCCAATGCCACTAATGGAGCATAGGATACGAAGCATGGTTCAACGACTATTACTTCTTCTCCTGGGTTGAGAATGGCTCGTAAGGCGATATCGATTGCCTGACTTGCACCTACAGTTACAATAATTTGATTTTCAGGGGAGTATGTTACCTGAAAACGTCTACTCATATAGGCTGCAATTTCCTCGCGTAAATCAAGCAATCCTGCATTTGCTGTGTAAGACGTATAGCCTTCTTCCATCGAGAGGATAGCAGCTTCCCTGTATCGCCACGGAGTAACAAAATCTGGCTCACCTACACCAAGCGAAACGATACCTTCCATGCCTGCTGCCAAATCAAAAAATTTACGTATTCCGGAGGGCTTCATTTCTCGAGCCGTATCAGATAGATAACTCGTTTTAATCATGGAGTTATCACAATCCTTTTATCCTCATCAAGAGGTGCAAATACAGTCCCATCATGTTTATACTTTTTAAGAATAAAGTGAGTCGTTGTAGAAATAACTGAATCAAGAGTCGATAATTTGTCTGAAACAAATCGCGCTACCTCATTCATCGACTTGCCCTCAATGACCACAGATAAGTCATAAGCACCTGACATTAAATAAACGGATGTGACCTCTTCATAGCGATAAATTCGTTTTGCTGTCTCATCAAAGCCTACGCCTCTTTTAGGGGTTACTTTCACATCAATCATGGCAGTAACTCCTTCGTGATCTTTAACTTTCGACCAATCGACCAAAGCGGCATAGCCAACAATAATATTGGATTCTTTCAGTTTTTTTAAGGCTAGTTCAACTTCCTCTTTAGACATTGCTGTCATTTTTACTATATCATCCAGAGGGATTCTGGCGTTTTCTTCGAGAATATTCAAAATCTCAATTTCCTTAGCTGTAAGGTTCATACCCTCACCTCCATTAAAAGTATCATTAGATATAAAGATATCTGAAAATTTAATTTAAATTAAACTTTTTCCATTATAACACTCATTTTATACATATGAATATGTAATCAATTATTTTCATCTCACATACCATATTTATTTGAGAAAACAAGCCAATTAATAAATCTTCTAAAACTGCCAGTCTGTAAATATATGATAAAATAAGGGAATCATATAAAGGCGGGGTGAAAAAATGAATAGTACAACAAATACAGAAACCATTATAGATCGTAAAGGAACAGCTTCGTATAAATGGGATAACGTTGATTCATTATTCGCAGGCAGTGACTTATGGCCGATGTGGGTGGCAGACATGGACTGGGCTTCGCCTGTTCAGGTACAGGAAGCTTTAATTACCCGCATACAGCACCCAATATTCGGATATACATATGCCTCCGATTCTGTATACCAGGCTATCATAAATTGGATGAACGAAAAGCATAAATGGTCACTTAAAAGAGAAAATATTTCTTTTAGTCCAGGTGTAGTTCCGTCCTTATCAGCAGCTGTTCTTGCATTTACTGAAGCTGGAGATCAAGTGATGATTCAAACACCTGTCTACGGTCCATTTCATAATGTCGTTAAAAGTAATGGCCGAACTCTTGTTACCAATAGAATGAAAATCAACCAAAATCAATTTGAAATTGATTTTGGAGACTTTGAAAACAAGCTTCGTAATGGAGTAAAATTATTCATCTTATGCAGCCCGCACAATCCTGGCGGAACGGTTTGGGCAAAGAAAGACCTTGAGAGAATGATTAGCCTATGTCAGCACTATCAAGTGCCTGTCATTTCCGATGAAATTCACGCTGACCTGATTCTTTATGACAATATTCACACACCTGCCGGAATCATCAGCAAAGATGTTATTACACTGATGGCTCCTAGTAAAACCTTTAATATCGCTGGATTGCATGGCTCTCTGATCCTAAGTGAAAATAAAGATTACCTCTTAAAAATGGAACAGCAATTCCTCAAGCAAGGTATTGGGGGCATTAATGTACTTGCCTATACTGCCATGGAAGCGGCCTACACACATGGTGCTGAGTGGGTGAGTGAGACCGTATCCAAAATTGAAGAGAATATTGAAATCCTGACTGATTATGTTTCTAAGCATTTACCGAAAATAAACATCATGATTCCTCAAGCATCTTTCCTTGTTTGGATCGATTTACGGGATTTAGGAATATCAGATATTGAAATCACAGAAAGGCTCATCCATAAAGGGAAATTGGCTCTTGAACCCGGTGCGAAATATGGGCAGGATGGCCAAGGATTTGTTCGAATGAATATAGGGTGCTCTAAGGATACTCTCACTGAGGGCTTGCGCAGATTGCACGAAGCATTCCAAGACCTCAACTAATTATGTAACAAGCATTTGCCAATCAGTCTGGCAAATGCTTGTTTAATTTTAAGAAGAATCCACTCAGATATCGGCAAAAAAACTGCACACTTTGCATGTGCAGCCATCATTGAATATTTTGCTCTTTTAATTTTTCTTCCAATTCCTTTGCCTTCTGTACCTGCTTACGATTATAAACAATGATAAACCGCATCGTTAACACTGCAAACAATGTAAAAATGGCCATCGTTAATCCGGCTGGAATGTATTCTCTTTTATCTTCAGGAAAATACAAGAATAATCCTATAATAAACGCTAATGGCTGAGACATGTTTGGAGACACCCCTTCCTGATTTGAAAACATTTGAATTTTAACCATATTATAACACGACCAGGGTGAGTATAAGTGATATTTGATTATCCTCATTTATAAATAAGAAAAAAGCTGCCGAGTCATCGACAGCCTACTTACATTATAGGGATTATTTTAGGATGTTGATTTTTTCAATCACTACATCATAAACCGGTTTATCGTTAGGACCTACTTTAGTAGTTGCGATGTCATCTACAACATCCATTCCTTCAGTAACTTGTCCAAACACGGTATGTCTGTGGTCAAGCCAAGGAGTTCCGCCTATTTCCATGTATTTTTCCACTGCTTCCTGAGGATATCCCGCTTGTTCCATTTGTCCTTTTAGATTCGCTTCAACAGCACCTTTTTGAACAATAAAGAATTGACTTCCATTTGTACCAGGGCCGGCATTTGCCATAGACAAAGCACCACGGAAATTAAATAAATCCATCGTGAATTCATCTTCGAATGATTGACCCCAAATGCTTTCTCCACCCATTCCTGTTCCAGTTGGATCTCCGCCTTGAATCATGAAATCATTGATCACGCGGTGGAAAATGATCCCCTCGTAGTATCCATTTTCTGCATGAGTCAGGAAATTTTCAACCGCTTTAGGAGCTTGGTCAGGGAATAATTTGATTTGGATGGAACCTTTATTAGTTACCATCTCCACTAATCTTTCATTACCTTGTACTTCTGTAAATTGAGGTAATACTGTCATTTTATCTTCGCCTTCTTTCTCTTTAATGGTTTGATCCAGCTTTAAAGTTGTTTGATCACCAGATTGGAATACCTTATCTTTTATATACAGATTCCAAATCGCTGCACCAAGGAGGATTATTAATAATAGTATCATGGTCTTCCATTTCATTTAAACTACCTCCAATTTTTCACTTTACACGATTCTCAAAAAAAAAGCATCTTTCTGAAGAGCTTTTTATAGGATTGATTATGGTACATCGGTATGATAGAGAAGAACAGATATGAATGGGGGATAAAAATGAATGAACTCACTATTGGCGACCAAGTGATTGCACATTATAAAACCGGTAAATATGTAGGCGAAATCACCAATATCCGAACAAATGGATATATGGTTGTTAAAATACTGGCTGTATTAAAGCACCCTATGCAGGGAGATCTTCATCATCCAAAACAAACAGAAGTTGATTTTTTCCATGAGCGAAAGGCTTTAGCTTACAGGGAACAAACCAACATCCCGGTAAACATGGTGAAACCGTTTAAAGGGGAAATTCCTGATTACACAGAATCCCTGCGCCAGTCTCTTGAAACATTAAAACAGGAATTGCAAAAAGAAGAATCAAAGTGGTCAGATATGTCTTTGTCAGCTATATCGAATATAGAGCGCGAGTATTTTCCAATATGATAAACATAAAAAACCAAATCACTCTTTACTGATTTGGTTTTTTACGTCAACCCATTAAATAACTGTGAAAAATCCACAACGTCTCCGATTGTCGTTGGCTTATAGTTATCCACATACCTCCTGTCCTGCTCAATTAATGTAAACAGTTCATAAGTCATTCTGGCATCATCCAAAGCACGATGCCAAACGCCTTTAGCCTTGTCCCCATATTGCTGAACTGCTTTCCATAGGCCTGTCTGATTTCGGTCACCAAAGAATTTTTGATACTCAATCGATAAATCCAATTGCTTTCCCGTTAAAGGGAATATATGTCCTGAATACTGACAGTTTTGCTTTAACACCTTCATATCCATGTTTCCCCATGTAGCAATCGTTGGAGAGTTAGGATGATCCAATTCTCGCAGTAAACTGTGAAAAACATCAAATTCCACCCCTGTCTTAAGATCATCTTCGGTAATGTGCAAAAAGTTCTTACATCGGTTCGTTAACGACTGAAATACTCTGGGCAGGACATAAGAATTGTATTGATTGACTATTGTTCCACTCTTTACCTCGATAATTCCATATTCAATGATTTCAGGAAAGAACCCATTCGGATTATTTCGATCCTCTGGCATTGTAAATTCAAAATCTATGAATAAATAGTGGTCATCCTTCTTCACAATGATACAACCTCCTTGTTTTCGTGTAATCTATTGCTCCTTCCAAATTTTCCTCTTTTAACCATAAAATCAATACGATATAGTTAAATATACGAATAGAATTCCAGGTGGGTAAAAATGAGAAAATCAATTGGATTTTGTATGATTTTATTACTGGTTCCATCCTTATACGGATTGAGTACATTAACACTGAATGAGTTTTCCAAATTGCAAAGCCTCAATCATGTTTTGGACACCAATTTACAAATAGATCAATCAGCCATGCAGCTTAACAGTACAATCACAGATTCCGATGGACAATTATCAGAGAAATCTATCAAACAGAGAATCGGAAATATATAAAGGATGCTGATATCCCTCAAATTTTAAAGGATATTTACGTAGTTTCAGAGGATCAACATTTTTATTCACATAAGGGGTTTGATTTATCAGCTATTAGCAGAGCGTTCATAATTAATACGGAAAGCAGGGGAATTCATCAAGGGGGCAGCACCATTACACAACAGCTCGCTCGAAATTTATTCCTCACAAATGAACGTACATATAATCGTAAATTAACTGAACTGCTTTACGCCTATCAGCTTGAGCGTGATTTTTCAAAAGATTAACTATTAAATACTTACATAATTGCAATTTACTATGGTAACAGTTCCTATGGAATTGAAGCTGCTGCTCATTTTTATTTTTCCAAATCAGCAAAGAATCTCAAGCATGGTGAACTCTCTTTTCTAGCGGCAATTCCTAATAACCCTAGTCTTTATGACCCGCTGACTAATTTCCAAAATACAAAAAAACGCCAGGTTAGACTTCTGCAGCAACTTGAGAATAAGAATTTCATAACGAATGGAGAAAAAGAGCAAATTTTAAAAGAATCAATAAAATTAAATCTTTCCAAACGAATCCAAGAATTTCCTGATTATACCGATTACACGCTGGCTGAATTTCGTCAGCTGGTCGCAGAGCAGGATGGTTATCAGTTTTCTGGTTTATCTGAACAAGAATCTAATCAATTAACAGAGAAATTAGATAACCGCATCACGGAACTGCTGCATTCAGGAATTACGATCCACACTTTTTCTCGATTCAGATATTCAGAAAAAGCCAAATCAGCCGTTAGTAGCATCCTGCCTTATAAAAACGTTGAAGCATCAGCGGTAGTTATTAATCATTCTACTCATGAGCTTGTCTCATTGATTGGGGGAAAAACATATAAACCCTCAACATTTAATCGAGCCCATTAAAGTTTTCGTCAGCCAGGATCTACGATTAAACCATTGCTGGTATATGCGCCTTATTTGAAAACTAATAAGGATCCAAAAAATAGACGCTTCAGCGATATGCATCGAAAATTACTGCCCAGAGAACTATGGTCATTCAACATATAGCAATCTTCCACTCAATCAGGCAATGGCCAAATCGGTTAATACTGCAGCTGTTCGATTGCTTCAAAAAACAGGTAGCTTATATAGGAGGAAAAACCGGTACAACAAATGATTATCATGATTTATGGTTTATTGGGATGACTGCTTCGTATACTGGTGGGGTCTGGGTGGGCAAGGATCAGCCGTCCAGTATTGATTTTTTAAATAAAAGTCAGCCGCAAATACAAATATGGAAAAGCATGATGTATTCTCTCTATTAGAGGTTCATCATGCTTTTTCCTTTACAGCGGAAGTCCCGCCATTATACTATTATATAATTTTAAGACAGAGAGACAGACTGCCAATAACAGAACGGCCCAGATAGTTACATGAAAAAATATAATCCCTATCAATCAGGTACCCGATAAGGATGAACTGATTTTATACAGAAAGTATATAAAAGCGAATAATGAAGTAAGTAAAAAGCAGCCTGCAAGCAACCAAAGACAACATAACATAGATATAAGTCCACCTATCAGAAAAATGATAGAAGTCCCTCTCAGCTTTTGCAGGTCTTCTCCCACCTTATCCTTTGAGAAAAATAAAAGTGACAGTTCCAAAAAGGTATCGACAAGAAGCTTTAACGCAGCAAGTAACATAAAAAAACAGATAAAGAACAATAATATTTAATATGGATCTCTGATAACAATCCAGTCATGCCTGAATAGAGCCCATTGCTTTTTAAAAATGCAATCATTCTTACCATAAGATGAACAGCAAAGAACAGACTAAATGCCATTATCGATAATAAGGGAAAATAACCTGTTACATATGTATTCTTCATTTTCATTATTCCTTATACTTCACATTTTCCCATTATAAACCATTTATCGGAAAGGAGAATTAAATTTTTAAATTTTTTCCTTCATATAATACATGGTTAAAACACATGAATACCAGTCTTTTCAAGTACAGTCTAATATAAATTTGCTGTATAATTTGCTATGCTGAATGTACGGATTGGTACATTTTGTTGTAATTTTTCAATATTTTATAATTTTTTAAGGGAGGTCCTTATGTCAATGCTTCACTTGAGTATATTACTGCCTTTTTTGGCTGCGATATGTATTCCGTTTATAGGCAAATATGCTCGTAAAATACATACCGGATGGTTCGTACTCATTATACCTATCGTATTATTTGGTTATTTGTTTACGTTCCTGCCTGAAATAACGGATCATCAATCCATAACAGCTAGTTTTGAGTGGATTCCTTCACTAAACATATCATTTGATGTTTATGTAGACGGATTAGGCCTGCTCTTCGCTATGCTGATCACAGGTATTGGTACACTAGTTATTCTGTACTCCATCTTTTATATGGACAAAACAAAAGAAAAACTGAGTAATTTTTATGTTTATTTACTATTATTTATGGGGGCTATGCTTGGGGTTGTCCTATCTGACAACTTAATCGTCCTTTATACGTTTTGGGAATTTACCAGCCTTTCTTCCTTCCTGCTGATTGGCTATTGGCATGAGAGAAAAGGATCTCGCTACGGAGCGCAAAAATCATTATTAATCACCTTTTTAGGTGGCTTATCCATGCTAGGAGGTTTTATAACCCTCTCTGTAATGGGAAATACCTTCAGCATCAGAGAATTAATTTCAATGGCTCCTGATTTGGTAAACCATCCTCTTTTTTATTTTTTCGATGATACTCGTTTTATTAGGGGCATTCACGAAGTCTGCCCAATTCCCATTCCACATTTGGTTACCTGATGCAATGGAAGCACCTACACCAGTCAGTGCATATCTTCATTCAGCAACGATGGTTAAAGCAGGTATCTATTTAGTAGCACGTTTGAGCCCTATATTTGCTTTATCAGGTGAATGGGTATGGATTATCGGCCTGGTCGGTATCATAACCTTAATTTGGGGTTCCTTTAATGCAGTACGTCAGTATGATTTAAAAGGGATTCTTGCCTACTCAACAGTCAGCCAGCTCGGCTTAATCATGTCCCTGCTTGGCATCGGTGCGGCTTCCCTCCATTTTGGATCAGCCGAGAATAATGTATATATTGCCGCTGTTTCGGCAGCTGTTTTTCACCTAATTAACCATGCAACCTTTAAAGGTTCATTATTCATGGCAGTCGGTATAATTGATCACGAAACGGGAACTAGGGATATTCGTAAACTGGGCGGATTAATGACCATAATGCCAATCACTTTTACTATTGCTGCAATCGGAGCATTCTCAATGGCAGGCTTGCCTCCATTCAATGGCTTCTTGAGTAAGGAAATGTTCTTTGGCAGCCTATTAGATATAACAAAAGCAGATTTTCTTAACCTGCAAACATGGGGTAATTTATTCCCTGTTATTGGATGGCTGGCAAGTGTATTCACATTTGTTTACTGTATGATTCTTTTATTTAGAACATTTGGCGGCAAACTTCAGCCTGAAAAATTAACGAAAAAACCACATGAAGCACCGATTGGATTATTGATTTCACCAATCACGCTTGCAGCCTTGGTTATTATTTTTGGATTATTTCCAAACATCCTTACTTCAACAATTATTGAGCCAGCTACTGCAGCTATCCTGCCGAGCCTTTATGAAAACGGAAACCCTCCGCATCTTCATATACAAATGTGGCACGGAGTAAATGGCGCATTATTAATGACAATCGGAGTTGTCATCTTAGGAATTATCTTGTATAAGTTCTATCCAAAATGGAGCAAGATTTATACGTATTTCTCTGATAAATACACATTAAACAATGCATATAATATGGGATTAAGATCACTGGATACAGGTTCACGTCTCATTACCCGCGGATATATGAACGGGAGTATCCATGATTATTTAGTTTATATATTTGGCTTCTTGATTATCAGTTTACTTTATACGGTTTGGAAAACCGATAGCTTTGCATTCGAAACAACCAGTATGACTCCAATTGGGGTATACGAAGTTATTTTGATCTTTATCTTAGTTCTGGCTTCAATCATGATTCTATTTGCAAAATCGAGACTGACTTCAATCATTTTAATGGGAGCGGTTGGTTATACGGTATCACTTTTATTTGTTCTATTTAGGGCACCTGATTTAGCCTTAACTCAATTTGTCATTGAAACAGTATCTACATCGCTGTTCTTGCTTTGTTTCTATCACTTGCCGAAGTATAAACCAAAGGAAAAGCGTATGCGTTTTAAATTGACAAACCTGGCAATCTCTCTCGGTGTCGGAATTACGATGACACTTATCGCGCTGGCTTCTCACAGTACGAAGCTATTTGAATCCATCTCTGAATTTTATAAAGAGGTTACGTACAAAGAAGCTGGTGGAGAGAATATGGTTAACGTAATCCTGGTTGACTTCCGTGGTTTGGATACCATGTTTGAAATCACCGTATTATCCATTGCAGCCATGGGAATTTACACCATGATTAAACTCCGTCTCACGAAAAGAGGAGGGGAAGAATGAAAACAAATGATTTAATTTTACAGACGGTTACTAAAATCGCAACTTTTATTATTATTTTGTTCTCTATACACATTTTCTTTGCCGGACACTATACGCCGGGCGGTGGATTTATCGGTGGTCTTATGACTTCTTCTGCCATCATTCTTTTATTGCTGGCATTTGATTTAAAAACCGTAAAAAGTTTTCTGCCGGTAAATTATTTATCGTTGATAGCTGTGGGGTTGTTGTTATCTGTCGGGACTGGAGCTGGTGCGTTATTCTTCGATGCTCCTTTCCTGACGCACGCCTTTGATTATTTTGATTTGCCGCTCCTTGGAAAAACATCCCTTCATACAGCAGTTATCTTTGATACGGGTGTTTATCTAGTTGTAATCGGCGTGACAATGACCATTATTCAAACGATTGGGGAGAGTGAATGATGGAGATTTTAATGTGTTTTGCTATAGGAATTCTATTTACGATTTCCACCTATTTACTTTTATCAAAAAGCTTGCTTCGTATCATTATTGGAACAAGCATATTGAGCCATGCGGTGAATTTATTGGTTCTTACCATGGGAGGATTAAAACAAGGAGCTGTGCCTATCTTAAGTGAACACGCCAAATCCTATGTGGATCCGCTGCCACAGGCATTAATCCTGACAGCGATTGTAATTAGCTTCGGTGTCACATCTTTCTTCCTGGTATTGGCCTATCGTTCCTATCAGGAACTTGGAACGGATAACATGGATCAACTGAGAGGAAATAAGTCATATGAATAACCTTGTTATATTACCTATTTTACTTCCGTTATTGACAGGAATTTTATTGTTATTCCTTGCGAAAAAAATAAATGCCCAACGAATAGTCGCCTTGGCCTCATCTATACTGGTCCTGGTAGTTACCTTTTCACTTTTAATAGAGGTAAAAACAAATGGCATTCTAACCTTGCAGGCCGGCAGCTGGGATGCCCCTTTCGGAATTAG
This sequence comes from Pradoshia sp. D12, assembly GCF_008935075.1. Taxonomy (NCBI): domain Bacteria; kingdom Bacillati; phylum Bacillota; class Bacilli; order Caryophanales; family Bacillaceae; genus Pradoshia; species Pradoshia sp. D12. The sequence goes on from NZ_CP044545.1 coordinate 3,363,588, forward strand.
TCTTGTAGCGGATATGCTGGCAGCCTTACTGGTTTTAACTACATCTCTTATTACATTAGTAACGATTATTTATTCTTTTAAAAATATTGATGCAAACCGTGAAAAATATTTCTACTATGCCCTTATCCAATTTTTAATTGTAGGTGTTAACGGGGCATTTTTGACCGGAGATATATTCAACTTATTTGTATTTTTTGAAGTAATGCTGATGTCATCTTATGTATTACTTGTGACAGGTGGTACAAAAGTACAGCTTCGCGAGTCTATTAAATATTTGCTTGTAAATGTAATTGCTTCTGGCCTTTTTGTTGCTGCTGTTGCATTCTTATACTCTGTTGTAGGTACGCTGAATATGGCAGATATCTCAGAAAGAATTGCGGAAGTAGACCAGCCGGGAATCATCACGGTTATCGCTGTTCTGTTTCTAATCGTGTTTGGATTGAAGGCAGCCATTTTTCCTTTATATTTTTGGATGCCCGGCTCATACTTTGCGCCGCCAATTCCAATCCTGGCTTTGTTTGGTTCATTATTAACGAAGGTTGGTGTTTATTCCATCCTAAGAACCTTTACCATTATGTTTTATCATCATACTGATTATACGCATACATTGCTGGAGTACCTTGGAATTTTAACCATTGTATTTGGCTGTATCGGTGTATTGGCCTATATGGATGGTAAAAAAATCATCATTTACAATATCGTAATTGCCATTGGTGTTATAATCTTCGGTATTTCAATCATGAATACCGCATCCATATCCGGTTCAATTATGTATACAATTCATGACATGATGATTAAAGCAGCCCTGTTTCTGCTTATTGGAGTAATGATGGCCAAAACAGGGACAAGTAATATTAAGCGCATGGGTGGGTTAATTCACGAATCTCCACTTTTAGCTTGGATGTTCTTCATAGCGGCTATATCGTTAGCAGGGGTTCCACCTTTCAGCGGTTTTACAGGAAAATTACTAATCATTCAGGGTGCCTTTGATGAAAGGCATTACGTAGGAGGATTGGTAGTCCTATTCTCAAGTTTAATTGTTTTATATTCCGTGATGCGCATTTTCATATTCGCGTTCTGGGGAGAGAAAAAAGTTTACGATGAGAACTTCTCCAAGAAAGATAACCGTTTTTTACTATTGCCGATCGGCATTTTACTTGTAGTCTCAATATTGTACGGATTGGGCTCTGAAGTTGTTTATACGTATGTTTCTGATGCGGTTGATGTTTTAATGAATCCATCAGATTACATTCAGGCCGTACTAAAGGAGTGATGAAGATATGTCTTATCAAATATTATTAAATGTAATTCTAGCCTTGACCTGGATGTTCCTGACGACGTCAAATACAGCCGCTTCCTTTATTATCGGCTATTTAATTGGGGCGATTATTCTTTTTCTATTCAGACGCTTTTTTTCGACTCGGTTTTATTTGCATAAGGTAGTGGCTGTCCTTCACCTTCTGGGGATATTTATACGAGAATTATTGATTGCAAACTTCGACGTTTTTAAAACAATCATCAGACCAAAGCTTGAACTGAAGCCAGGAATTTTTACTTATGAAACCAAACTTAAATCGGATTGGCAGATCACTCTTCTGTCCTGTCTGATTACCTTAACTCCCGGTACATTAGTTCTGGATATTTCTTCTGATAACAAAACATTATTCATCCATGCATTAAACATATCGGAGATTCCAGAGATGCAAGAAAGTATAAAAAATTCATTTGAGCGACTTATTCTGGAGGTGAGTGAGTAATGATTAATTTCATCCTTCAGCTTTCTTTAGTCTGTATAGCTATTTCGATGCTCATTCTAATTTATAGAGTAATTAAGGGACCAAGCATCCCTGATCGTGTAATGGCATTGGATGCTATTGGCATGAACTTAATTTGCATGATTGCCATACTATCTTTATTGCTCAGCACATCCATGTTTTTAGAGGTTATCCTTCTGATCAGTATTCTTTCGTTCACTGGTACGGTTGCCTTTTCGAAATTCCTGGAGAAAGGGGAAATCATAGAAAATGAACGAAATTAGTTCCTATATTTTTGTTTGTATCGTTTTAATCGGTTCTATATTAACCGTTGTATCAGCTCTTGGAATACTCCGTTTACCCGATGTCTATACGCGGAACCATGCAGCTTCTAAAACATCCACTTTGGGTGTAACCCTTGTATTGCTTGGCACATTCTTATATTTCTGGATTACAGAGGGCCATTTTAACTCCCGTATCCTGTTAGCTATCTTCTTTATTTTTATGACAGCTCCGGTTGCCGGACATTTAATCAGCCGTGCAGCCTATAATACAGGCGTTAAATTGTGGAAACATAGTGTGCGTGATGATTTAAAAAAGGCAAAAAAACAAAAAAATAGCTAATGACAGAAAAAGAGGATGCTTACAAGATCGCTTTAGACCTTGTAAAACATCCTCATTTTTTTATTTGAATAACAGCAAGCGTACATCTGCTGATACATATTAATTCGTTCTCTTCATCCGTTATTTTAATTTCCCATACCATTGTTTTTTTTCCTCTGTGTACAATATTTCCTGTTGCGGTCACCAAGCCTTCCCTTTTGCTTTTAAGATGATTCGCATTAATCTCTAAACCAACGACTGCTTCTTTCTCCTCGTCAACCATTGTATATCCACCAAGACTGGCGACCGTTTCGGCAAGAGCCACCGATGCGCCACCGTGAAGAAGTCCCATCGGCTGGTGTGTCCGATGGTCAACAGGCATGGTTGCAACAACTCTTCCTTCACAGACCTCAACTATTTCTATCCCTAATGTACCCATCAATGTTTTACTTAAATCCAATTAAAGGCATCCTTTCCATTGCTTATTTGTTATGAATTAGATAAAGAGCGGAAAAATAAAGGAGTAAAGCTTTCTTACAACTGATTCCTATTCTGATTTTTAAGGTGAATCCCTTCGAAAAAAGATGAACTGGATATCTGTAAGACTTTACAAAAAGCATATCTAGATGATGGAGGATTGGTCAAATGGATCTTCGAGAAGGAATGGTTCCAACTGTATTAGGTACCGCTGTTGCTGCTACTGGTTATGCCCTTAAACAAAAGCATAATAGCAATAAAATGATTGCCAATGCACTATTTGGATTTGGGCTTGCCCATATTGCTCTTGGTGTTATTGATTTAGTCGAGCATCGCAACGATATCTAAACGAACATCATCTATCCCCTAAATAAGCAACCTAACCGTTGCTTATTTTTTGGTCTAATACAATCTACCTTCTCTTATATATAGTTATAAGGTATTTTATTTCGTAAGAGGAGGTGCCCATATGTATGCAAATCAACAGTTTTATAACTGGGCTCAAAGTCTAGGTCCTCATTACCACATACCCACATGGATCCATCCATCTGTTACTGGTATGAATTCTTATTCTTCATATAACAGAAAAGTTCCTGCTATAGATACAACAAAATTTAAGAATTCTGCCAATCGAACCGCGTCCTATCTGACTGAAGCATTAAGAATTGCCAATCAGATCTCTGCATCTCAAGATTTAGCTCGTCAAATTATGGCAGCCTCTGAGTTTAATAACCTAAGCGAAGTGAATCGATTATTGCTTTCAACCGGTATTCGAATAGCTCCTTCCATCTATTACGATCCGGAGGGAATTCGGCTGGTTTTTGCTGATAAACAAACCAGTCCTCCCTGTTGTGAAGTTGGGGTAGTCATACGATGGAGCTAAAAACCAGCAGTTTGATAACTGCTGGTTTTGTTTACAAATTATTATTAATAAAATCCGCCACCATATCCCCATGGGGACCCATATCCATACGGAGGATAACCATATCCATATCCCCATGGTCTGCTAAGCAATGCTCCACCTATTAATCCGCCGGCTAATCCTAAACCAAATCCCCCGATCGGACCTCCAAATCCAAAACCAAAACCTGGTCTACCCCATGGTCTTCCCCACGGTCCGCCCCACGGTCTGCCCCATGGTCTTCTCTGTCTGTAATCCATCTGTAAAATACCTCCTGTTTGTTTAAATGCCTACACTATTATGTATGCAGAAACCTAACAGCAGGTAAGGGCGTATGCCCTCTTACAAGGATAACATTCACATTTAAATCTATTTATGAGATTAGATTAATCTTCACCATCCAAACCAAAACGTTCAACCAATACAGCCAATGTCCTCGCCATTACACCAGTAGCACCTGATGGTCCAAGTTCATAGCTGGAACGTCTTGTAGATGTACCAGCTATATCTAAATGCACCCATGGAGTCTCCTCGGCAAACTCACCAACAAATGCACCTCCCATAATGGCATGCCCCTCTGCTCCCGGCGAATTATTAAGATCAGCTATTTTGCTATTGCGAACACGCGCTTTATCCCTTTCGGTAATTGGCAATCTCCACATGGGTTCTCCAGCTTCATCAGATGCTTTTAAGACTTCCTCAAACCAGCTTTCATGATTTGTCATCGCACCTGTCATTTCTACACCTAATGCTGTAATAACTCCCCCGGTTAATGTAGCTACATCAACTAAATAATCCGCTCCATGCTGTTTAGCATATGTAATCGCATCTGCCAACACAAGACGCCCCTCGGCATCTGTATTCAAGACCTCAATTGTTTTACCAGCCATGGAAACTATGACATCATCCGGTTTGAAGGCATTTCCGGAAATCATATTATCTGTTGATGGAATAACAGCCACAACATTTTGTTCAGGTCTCAATTCCCCAATTATCTCCATAGCTCCAAGGACAGCGGCTGCTCCCCCCATATCCGTTTTCATTCCAACTATCCCTGCTTTTGTCTTTATTGAATATCCGCCTGTATCAAATGTAATTCCTTTGCCAACCAAACCAATTACATCTGTCCAGTCAGATTTCCCTTGATATTTTAGGACAATCATTTTAGGTGGTTCAGCAGATCCTTGGTTGACGGCAAGCAAGGCTCCCATTCCAAGCTCCTGCATATCTTCTTTTTCAAGGATTTCGCACTCAAACTGATACTTATCAGCCAGCCCTTTAGCATAATTGGCCATATCTGTAGACGTTAGCATATTACCTGGAAGATTTACTAAAGTCCGAGCTGAATTGGTTCCTTTTCCATATGTATATCCAACAAAAAGGGAAGACTCAACTAGCTCTCGGTCGGCTTCCGTATATACAGAAACCTCTTCTATTTTCTGATCTGGTTCATTTTTCTTATGCTTATATCCTTCAAATTCATACGTAGACAAGGCTAATGCTTCTCCTAAAGCATGTGCTGCATCCTCCACCGTAATGACATCTGTCAGGAATGACGTTAAGTCGACGCTAATCTTTGTCCATCCACGACCTTCGACTTTCTGAAACATTTTGCCAAATGCTTCTTTCAGCTCTTCGAATGTTAAATCTTTTTGTTTCCCCAATCCAACGAACACCAATCTCTCCGGTGGAATAAGATCAAGTGTATGCAATGTCGAAACTTTTTTCTTCCGAGCGGAAATATCTCCAACCTTGGCAAGCTCCTGAAGCTTACTATTCATCATTTTATCCGCTTCCGATAAAGTCGCTGCAAGCGTAACTGGATGATTAAATGCTCCAGTTACCAAAACAGGCATATGTATTTGACTCGGATTTTCATTATAAACTTTAAACATACTACTCCTCCTGATCGTTTATCTTTATTCATGCCTTTTCTTACACATTAACTATCCTTACCTATTATCTTACCATTGACATCATAATTTAGAACAAATGACGCATTCTATTCACTGAAAAATTAAACGATTTACCCCGACATATCTTGCCTATTTTACCCTTCCTTTAGACATAAAAAAACAGAGGACTATTATCCTCTGTGAATTAGTTGCGGAGGCCAACAGGATGTTGGTCACAAAGACGTTGTCACAGGACATGGCGTTCTTAGTCTTTGTTCCTTGAAATGGTCGCCTCAGCTTTTATGCAATCCAGCTTCAACGGCTAGAAACTCAGGTCATAAGCATGACCTCTACAGGAGGGAAGAACTCCTCCTTCCGAGCCCCTGTCTTATGCTCCTCGCTTCTGAGCAAGCCGTTTCAGCACTATAGTCAATCCGGCTTCGGCTCCTAGCTCCTCGAGTCATAAGTGTAGCCACTGCGGGAGGGGAGAACGCCTCCCTACGTGCCTCCTCTTATGCTTGTCGGAGCTGACCAGTCGCCTCAGCACTATATCCAATACATACCGGTGCTTGGTCATATGGGTCGATGATGATTCTGGCTTCTATTTGAAATACGGTTTTTAGTACTTCTTGGTTAATGATTTCGGTTGGTGTGCCGGATTTGATTATACTGCCGTCTTTCATGGCTATGATATGGTCTGAGTATCTGGAGGCATGGTTAATATCATGAAGAACCATTACAATTGTACTTTTTTCTTGGCGATTGAGTTCCTGAATAATTTGCAATACATCCAGCTGGTGGGCCATATCCAAGTATGTTGTGGGCTCGTCTAAGAGGATGATATCTGTTTTCTGAGCTAGGGCCATGGCTAGCCAAACCTTTTGTCTTTGCCCACCAGATAAGCTTGCGATGCTTCGGTTTCGGAAAGGGGATGTTTTAGTTATATCCATTGCCCATTCAATGATTTCCATATCTTCATTCGTCATTATTTTATTATTTTTACGATGTGGATAACGTCCATAGGATACCAATTCCTCCACACCCAACAAGCCCGGTGCAACCGGGCTTTGCGGCAGCATAGAAAGCCGTCTGGCAATCTCCTTCGTTGAAATCGTGTTCATATCTTGCTCTTGCAAAAATACCTTCCCTTGCTTTTGTTTCAGTATACGTCCCATTGTTTTTAATAAAGTAGATTTTCCACAACCGTTCGGTCCAATAATAGTCGTTATTTTTCCTTTAGTAATGTCTAAGTTTAAATTTTGAAACACGGTCTTTTTTTCATAACAGGCCTCAAGATTTTCTGTACGCAGAATACTCATATCAAATATCCCCCCTTTATGCTTTCGCCTTTTTGAGTAAATACAAGAAGAATGGTACCCCAATAATGGATACGATAATACCAACTGGCAGTTCAGCAGGGGCAATGATTGTTTTGGCAATATAATCAGAAGAGACTACCAACAGCGCACCGATTGCTGCACTCACAGGGATAACAAATCTATTTTGAACACCAACAAGATAGCGCGATATATGCGGCGCCATTAAGCCAATAAATCCAATACTGCCTGATACTGATACACAAGCGCTTATTAAGCCGATACTGCTGAGAAGTAAGATTGATTTTTCTTTATTAATGGCTATACCTAAACTGATAGCGCTACTATCCTCTAATTGGAGCAAATCAAGTATATAGGCCTTTTTTAGAATGATCGGTATACATATAAACAGCCAGGGGGCCATGGCAAGTATGTAAAGCCAATTGGCATCATAAATGCTGCCTGTGATCCACACAACTGCCATTTCAAAATCAGTTGCTTTCATTTTCAGCGACAAATATAAGGAAACGGCACCAAAAGCTGAACCAATCGCTATTCCAGTCAAGATGAGTCGTTCTACATCAAGGGAACCATTTTTCCATGAAAAGGCGAATATAATTAAGGCCGCCAGCAATCCTCCAACGAGACCAAATAAGGGCATAGCCATAATGGAGAGCCATGTCATTCCTTGAAATACGCTATGAAAGAAAAACATAAATAAAACTACAGCCGTACCAGCACCGGCATTAATACCAAGTATTCCTGGATCGGCCAAGCCATTCTTCGTCACTCCCTGAATCACAGCACCGGCTATTCCAAGCCCAATCCCAACCAGACAGCCAATCAGAATCCTCGGTAACCTAAAATCAAAGATGACCAAATCGTGTTCCGGATTTACGTCTATTCGAGCTAATGTCTTTATTACATCGATAACAGACAATTGAAAGGTTCCGGCCATCAAGCTATAAACGATGACTGCTGTAATAGCGAGTACAATCAGCCATAATGTTATGTAATATCTTAGTTTTGAAACTTTATGCAAGGCCTCTTCCTCCTTTTGTTCTGATTAAATAGAGGAAGAATGGTACACCAATCAATGCAGTCACAACGCCAATCGGTGTTTCAAAGGGATAATTAATAAACCTGCTTAAAACGTCACATAAACCAAGAAATACAGCCCCGAGTATGCCTGCACAAGGAATTATCCATTTATAATCAACGCCGACAAGCATACGGCTAATGTGCGGAATGATTAAGCCTACGAAACCAACTTTTCCTACTAATGCAATTGCCGTACCCGTTAAACAAATAACAGACAGAATACAAATTACTTTGACTAATCCGGTACGCTGGCCCAGGCTGATTGAAACTTCTTCACCAAGAGAAAGAATCGTTACGGATTTGGAAACTAGTAAGGCAAGGAAGATTCCAACTATTCCAATTGGTACAGCCAGTCCAAGGAGCTCTGAATCTATTTGATGCAATCTCGCATTATACCAAAAACTAATATTCTGGGAGACTTGGTAATAGGAGGCCAATGCTTGAGACAGGCTGCTCAGAAACGTCCCAATTACAGTACCTATAATTGCCAAACGAACAGGTGATAAACCATTGGGAAGCATAGAGCCAAATCCATAAACAATTCCTGCACCGAGCGCTGAACCAACCATTGACAACAAAATCATTTCAATAGATGTCATATTCGGTAGGAAAATCATTGATACAGTAATGATAAAAGCTGAACCGTCTGCCACCCCCATAATGGAAGGGGATGCAAGATAGTTTCTTGTCATCCCCTGCATTAGTGCACCTGATATGGCAAGGAAAGCTCCAACAAGAAGTGCGCCTATTGCTCTCGGTAAACGGGATGTCATAATAATGGCATGGTCTACATTACCGGCATCATAATGAAAAAGGGCATTCCAAATCGTTATATAATCTATATTTTTGGCTCCATAAAAAACGGATAACAGGATGATAAGGAGTATAAGAATGGGTGCCGCACATATTATCAATAAAGGTAATTCCCTCTTATCCATACACCTTCAACCTTACTCAGTCAAAGAGCTGGTTGCAGCTTCGAGGAAAGCCGTCTTACTCCATGCCGTACCGCCCTGGGCAAGAGGATCCACAGTATTAACGAATACTTTTTCGTTTTTAGCAGCATTCATACTTTTCCAAATTGGATTAGCTTCTAGTTCTTCTAATGCTTTCGGTTTATCAGCATTTTCACTTTCTTCGAATTGAAGGAACACATAATCCGGATTCACTTCCGCAAGCTTTTCCATTGAGATAACTTCCTGTGCCTTCGCAGATTTTACCACTTCCGGTACCTCAAGTCCTAAATCATTGTATAGAACTGGGTTAAGGTACATACTTTCCGGATACACATAGACATTGCCTCCTCGGATACGAAATACCATTGCCTTTTTCCCTTTCAGAGATTCACCCAATTGTTCTTTTGCTTCCTCAGCATCTTTCTTATAACCAGAAATAATCATATCTGCTTCAGTTTCTTTACCTGTCAAATGAGCCATTAAATTTAAGTTATCTTCCCAATTTGTTGAGATATGGGAGTATGGGAATGTTGGTGCAACCTTCGTTAATTGTTCAGTAACATTCTCCTTCGCTTTGGAAGTCCAAAGGATTACATCAGGCTTTAATCCAAGTAACGTTTCATAATTTGGCTGTGTTTTTTCCCCTATCGACTTGGCACCAGCCAAATCTTCAGCCAAATAAGCAGGTAGTTCTCCGGCAATTGTAATAGCGCCTACAGGCTTAACTCCTAAAATTGCTGCATCCTCCATGGATTCAAGACTCGCTGTAGCAATCTTTTTCACTTCAGAAGGTACCGTATATTCTTTATCTAGGTATGTAATCGTTTGAGTTTTATCTTCTGATTTCTTGCTTTCATTAGCTTGAACTTTATTGTCGGATTGTTTTATTTGTGTCTCCGTACCATTGCATGCTGCCAAACCAAGGCAAATCATTGCGGATAAACCCACTATTAATAAATTCTTTTTAATACTCATTTTCCTCTTCCTCCATCTAATCTTTTTTCTATGTACTCGCTTTCACTCTAACTTAACTATTGTTTTTCCTACCCCCATATTTATCGCAGAAAGTATTGAAAATGATAATCATTATCAAGTATTATATAAAATATATACTAACAAACTGGAATTTTCAATTAATTTTATGTAAATTTTTGAATGATTTATACTTAATTTGTCAAATAATCTTTTGAATCAAATGAAAAGAGGTCAATAAATGAGAGAGACACCCAAAAAAAATCCTATGGAAGACAGCTTGCCTTGGCAGCAAAATATTTCTTTACCCAATACCTGGGAAATAGATATGTACAATCAGAAACAGGACCGGTTTTATCGTATTTTTATTTACAAGCCGGATACTGTTCCTCCTCCTGAAGGATACCCGGTTATCTATGCGTTGGATGCAAACTCTGTATTTGGCACCTTTGTTGATGCAATGCGTGTGCAGATGAGAAAGCCGGAAAAAACTGGCGTGTATCCAGCGATTATTGTTGGAATTGGTTATCACACAGATCAGCCATTCTCTCCTTACCGTGTCTATGATTTTACTAGGGCAATATCAAAAGAGGATTTACCGCCGCACCCAGCAGGCTTGGAATGGCCGTCTCATGGCGGAGCTGAATCTTTCATTACATTTATTAAAGAGAAAGTTAAACCTGAAATTGAGCGCCATCTGCCGGTCAATATAGACAAACAAACACTATTTGGCCATTCACTAGGCGGATTATTTGTTTTACAAACTCTTTTTTCAGAGCCAGATACTTTTCATACATACATTGCAGGAAGCCCCTCTATTCATTGGGATATACAGTTTTTTAGAAGTGAGAAAGAAGCATTCATCCATAAGGTAAAGCAATCTCAACGGCAAATAAAGATTTTGGTCGGGGTAGGCGAGCTGGAAAAGCTACACTTTAGCGGAATGAATAAAAATGCTGCTGAAATTTCCGAAGAACTTAATCAATTGCATCAATACGGTATTCACATACAGTTCAGAGAGTTTACAGAGGAAAGTCATGTATCGGTATTATTACCACTTATTAATCGTGCAATTAAACTGGGGAGTATATAAAAAAGCTATATAGCGAACACCGAATTTAAATCATAAAAAAACCGCCCATGAGGAACGGTAAAGGAAGAAAAATATTTCACTACTTGTTATTAATAATTTGATTTCTAAATACTTGCAAGCTCTCTGTTTCATTCAAAGCTTTTAGCTCAGGTTCAGTCAGCTTGCCTGTTCCCATACTGACTACATACACCTTCAGCTGCTTTTTCCCCCATTTCTGATATACATCGTCCACGGTATCGTAATAAAGATCTATTTTATTCCCCTTTATGGCTGAACCTGTATCAGCAACCACTCCATACCCATAGGATGGGATAAAAAGAATGGTCCCAATTGGAAAGACACTTGTGTCCGCTGCAATCGTTGAATATAAGTCACGTTTTACCCTAACACCGGAATAGGTGATTCCGTAGCTGGGATGGTTTGGATTTTTCCCAGTTGACTCGTATCCTGCTGTATAACCTGTAGCAATCACTTCTTTAGCCGGGTATTTATTCCAATTATCATTTTCTTCCAGCGTGGACGCTGATTTTATTTGTTTAACAGAGGAAGTTGTGTCATAGCTTGATAACGATATTTGCTCTTTGGGCTTAGGATTTTCCCTTACTATTTTAGAATGTATATGGCGAAAAACAGGAAACTCATGAACACTAATTCCTGTAAAATATGAAAGGGTTACAACGGTAGCCAGTAAGAATAAAAAAACGAGTGAAATTGCTCTGATAAATTTAAAAGTATGGTCCATGTGACGATTTCTCCTTTCACACAAACCATTTTTCCCAATACCAGATTATCTATTCGTTTTTCAGAACTATCTATATTTTTTCAAATAAAAAACCCTTTAACGATTGCTCGAAAAGGGTTAAAACATTCTGTATCCCATGGTACGAAGTATTCTTATAACGATACCTGAAACAATCGACCCTGCTAAACCTGCGGCTAGAATAATTGCATCTGCAGAGGCAAGATTGAATAAATGCTCTTTTAATGATTGAAAGCTAGAAGATGGATTTACAAAGTACTCCGTTAACTTAACACTGTTAATAAAATATAATGCTGCCAAAGGATAAATAACGGCCATAATCCATGTCTTTCTAAATAACATATTTAAAATAAAGCCCAATCCGAAAAAAAGAATAAAGAACAATACAACTGATATAATTACAACCGGAATTGACATGCCCATTCTCTATAACTCCCCCTTAGTCGTACAAAAGTAAGTTTATAGGATGGAATAATTTTCGTCAATTGGGTTGTTTTTGAAAAATAACATTTATTTAGTGTTTTTTGTTTTACCACTTCCTCCGCAACATGAGCATGTTTCAGATCCTCCAAGCAATAATTGAAAATATCCCTTTCCATAGCAATACGGGCACTGATAGGCTTTTTGATTCATAATATGATCAACCCCTAATTTAATTGAATTTTCTGATAATATAACAGAAAATTTGGTAAATGAAAAGCACCCCAAAAGACTCAGTAATTTAATGTAAGCGTATACAAGTTAAATTTCCTTTTAAATACTCCCTTATACACCGCTTATAAATTATATAAATAATTTATAAGCGGTGTATTGAAAGACATCCCCAGGATTGATTCCTTCAAGCGGTTTCTTATGAAGGGATGCATGCTTTTCATTTAACTCCGTCAATAACAATGAACTGTCCGGATCCTTTTTAATTGTCTCCTGGTCCATAAAAGCGACATCCAATAATTCAGTTTTTTGTATCGAAATCTCTCCGGAAATTGGTTCCAATAAAAACAGCAGCATATTATCACTGATTTCATTACGTATAACACCTGTTCTAAGGCCAAATAATCCAATGATTTTCGTCTCAATCCCCGTCTCTTCTTTAATCTCTCTAACCACTGCTTCATCTGCTGTTTCTCCCGGCTGTACAAAACCTGCCGGCAATGACCATTTCCCTTTTAAACCGCCATAAGACTTCTTCACAACAAGCCATCTGCCATCCTTTGTTACGACCAATCCTGCTACACCTAACCAGACATATTTGCTTCTTTCTAACATATGAGCACCTTTTCCTAGATTTTTTTAATTATCTATACAAAAAGCTGTCTCGAGTATAATCGGACAGCTTTCTTTCGAAGTATATTATACCTTTATTAGATTAATTTAAATTTACCCTTTTTCATGAGAAGCGGCAAGCCACCCATCATGTATAAGGCACGATTATCAATGATTTTTTTCATCGCAGCTGCTTTTGTACCTTTTAATTTTTTGCCAAAAACGACTCCAATAGCATCATCATCCCCAAGTGAACATACAGTGCCTTTTGGTTCAAATACGAAATCTTTCATTTTCTCTCCTCGAATAAGGGCAGCAATATTTTCAGAGCAAACTTCTGCCTGCTGCATAGAAATTTGAGCTGTTGGTGGGTAAGGACGATTAATCTCTTCATTAATGATTAACGCACAATCTCCAATGACAAAAACATTTTCAAGACCGGGCGCCTGCAAAGTAGGCTCTACTTTCACACGGCCTCGCATCGCCTCAATACCTGACTTTTCAATGATACTGCTTCCTCTGACACCCGCAGCCCAGATAACTGTACCGGCTTTTATTAATTCTGTATCGTCTTCGCCTTTTCCGACAAGAATTCCCTCTTCCGTGCAGCCTTTGACTGGTGTGCCAATCATAAACTCAACACCTTTTTTCTCCAATCGTGCAACAGCATATTGTACAAGCTCCGGATCAAAGCCTGGCAATGCTGTAGGTGCTGCTTCTACACAAATAATACGCGCTTTATTAGGATCAACATCATATTCTTCACAAAGAGCTGGCATACGATTAGCAAGCTCTCCAATAAATTCAATACCTGTAAATCCAGCACCGCCTACTATAATAGTCAGTCTTTCTTCCTTTTTATCCGTTTGGTATTGGGAGAACTGATAATCAATATGTTCACGAATATGACGTGCTTTATTCACACTGGAAATACTGAATGCATATTCCTTTAATCCTTCAATACCAAATGTTTCAGATTCAGCACCTAAAGCAACTACTAAATAATCATATGAAACAGTACCATTCTCGCAAACTATCACTTTCTCATCTTTTTTTATTTCTACAACGGTATCTTCAATCATGGCTACCTTATTACGATCGATGATACTGCTAATATCATAACGTACTTTATTGTGATGTATGGTACCCGCTGACGCTTCATGCAGCCAAGTTGTTTCATAATGATAACGATGCTTATTAATTAGTGTAATTTCAGCTTCATTCACATTAATTTTATTTTGCAAACGCTTAGCTGTTAACAATCCGCCATAACCGGCTCCTAGAATAACAATTTGAGGCTTTTTCACTAGTATCACGTCCACCTTTTTTATATGATATAAAAATTCAAACATCTTGTGATATCATTCACGTATATCACGTCAAAAATGTCACAAAATATTAACATTTCGCTATAGATTACTATATTCTCTTTTGGTTATTTTTTCAAGCACTGGATATAAAAAGGATAAAAAAATAAGTAACGGTATTACCTTTGACTTTTTTGAATATTTACTCTTATTATCTTTATATACACACATATCCTTTAGAGGAACGTTATACCAAGATATATGGTACTATTTATTAAAGATTTATTTACAATATAGGGGGTAATCAAGTGAAAGAAGATCAAAAAGTATATGACGTAACGATCATAGGTGGAGGACCTGTAGGATTGTTCACTGCTTTCTATGGTGGTATGAGGCAAGCCTCAGTGAAAATCATCGAAAGTCTGCCCCAGCTAGGCGGACAATTATCCGCACTCTATCCCGAGAAATATATTTATGATGTAGCGGGTTTTCCCAAAATACTCGCTCAAGAATTAGTTAATAACCTAAAGGAACAAATGGCTAAGTTCGATCCAACCATTTGCCTTGAACAAGCTGTCGAGAATGTTGAAAAACAGGCAGATGGCGTTTTTAAAGTAACAACCGATAAGGAAGTTCATTATTCAAACACGATCATCATCACAGCCGGTAATGGAGCATTCCAGCCAAGGCGCCTTGAACTTGAAAATGCGTCTAATTATGAAGGGAAAAATCTTCATTATTTTGTTGATGATTTAAATAAATTTGCCGGTAAAAAAGTCGTCGTATGTGGCGGAGGGGACTCTGCAGTAGACTGGGCATTAATGCTTGAGCCTATCGCCGAGGAAGTAACCCTTGTTCATCGCCGTGATAAATTCCGTGCCCATGAACATAGTGTGGAAAATCTTAAAAATTCAAGTGTAATCATAAAGACTCCATATATACCATCTGAATTAGTTGGCGATGGGGAATCCATTAAACAAATCGTGTTGGATGATGCAACCGGGGATCATAAAGAAACGATTGATGTTGATGACGTATTAGTTACGTTTGGCTTTGTTTCTTCACTTGGACCTATTAAAGAGTGGGGACTTAATATCGAGAAAAATTCCATCATTGTGAATAGCAAAATGGAAACTAATATACCTGGTATATATGCAGCAGGAGATATTTGCACATATGATGGGAAAGTGAAGCTAATTGCCTGTGGATTTGGTGAAGCTCCTACGGCTATTAACAATGCAAAAGCATATATGGATCCTAAAGCAAGAATCCAGCCCCTTCACAGTACAAGTATGTTTAAGGATTGATTTATTGAATTAAAACTGGTCAAGACGCGCCATGCAGAATAAATAAAGGAATTCAGGATGTAAGCTCCTATGCTAACACATTCTGAATTCCTTCTTTTTTTAGAACCCAACCTTCCCTCTTTGTATGTATACAAATTCTTCCCTTACGTACTAGTAAATACCAGAGTCAGGCCCCCTATGAAGCGGGTATGAGTTACTAGTGAGGTGATTACAATGAATGTGTTAATAGTCGGTGCAAACAATCGCACAGGCCAGCGAGTACTTGAGCTTTTGAATAAGTCTTCTCATCAGGCATACTGTTTAGTACATGATGAAAATCTTGCTTCATTAGTTAGAAGTCTTGGTGCTGAACCCATGTTCGGAGAAATAACCGATTCTCTCCAATTGGAGGGCATGCACGCAGTTATTTACGCAGTCGATGTAACAAATCCTAGTATTCATGATACGATCTCCCATGTAACACAGCACGGAGCTATCCACTTTATACGAGAGTGTGAAAAAGCGGGCATAGAGCGCTTCGTCATGCTAAGCTCCGTTTATGCTGACAAACCGGATGAAGCACCATGTGTTCTTTATTCCTTATTGGAGGAAACAAGGATGACGGAGAATTATTTAACTGGATCCAGTAGGTTAAAGTATACAATTGTCCGTCCAGGCAAAATGATTGATTCTGATGGCACATTTAAAATACTGGCGGCAGAATCTATCGATGATGATGGAATGATTTCACGTAATGAAGTTGCACAGATTTTAGTTGATACATTAGAAATAGATACGACTTTTAATAAAAAATTTTATTGTATTGAAGGCCCTTTTCCTATTAAGGAAGCCTTGGCTGAAGTGTAATATAAAAACAACTAGTCTCCCTCTCCCCGCTCTTATTGGGAGAGGTTATTTTTGTATTTAGCAGGAACCTTAAAATGCCTTAGTCTCATATAAAAAATTCCTTCTCAATAGATACCTTTTTGATCGCATCTGTTTAAAGAAGGAATTCCAACTAAATCAGTATTGATTTGTTAGTTTAACATTGCTCTGGATTACCCGTAACTTTAGCTGTACGAAATGAAGACCCACAACCACATGTGGCAATGGCATTCGGATTATCAATCGTAAAACCTCCGCCGAGCATCGATTGTTTATAGTCTATACGCGTTCCAGTCAGGATAGGCGCGTCCTCTTTATTCACAAGAAAATGAATTTCATGCTGTATGGTTTCAATATCACTATCTTGTTTTTTTTGCTCAAAGTTCATGCCATACGATAAACCGCTGCACCCTCCACCATGGACGGAAACACGCAAATATGGCTGATCTTCCCCGCTTTCTTTTATCATCGTATTTATTTGAAAAGCTGCTGCTTCTGTTACAATAATGACATCATTATTCATTACCATTCTTCCCCCTTATAAAAAGTTAGAAGGAAATTAAATCCTCTATTTATTAGTATATACATTAACCGGTGTCCTCTCAACCTTAAAACTGCCCATAATATGCTGCTGTTCGCACGTTTTTGAATAAGATATACGCTTTTAAATAACACTTTACCTAAATGACTATATTATTTTATCCAAAAGATTAATTAATATTTTTTACATAAACAGCAGCGGAATGAAAGAAAATAGAAAGACGAAATTGAAAGGAGTTTCCTTGATGCTTTCTTCCGAACAACAATCCAATCTTCAATCAAAATTAGCAGATGAAAAAAAGGAACTTGAACATCACATTTCCCTGAATAATCATTTTGGCATAGGGGAAGATGAAAATTTTTATAATTATGTAGGAGAACTCTCTACATATGATAACCATCCTGCGGATACCGCCACTGAGCTATATGAACGTGGTAAAGACCTAGCCTTAAATGAACATTTTGAGAATGAACTTAATCAGGTAAATAGAGCTTTACAGGCAATTGAACAAGGAACCTATGGTAAATGTGAAGTATGCGGTAAAGACATCCCTTTTGAGCGGCTTCAAGCAATACCATCTACCACTTATTGCATCGAGCACAGTACTGAGCAAACCGTTTCTCACGAACGTCCAATAGAAGAACAGGTCCTGCATCCATTATATGAAAAAAAGCATGAGACAGAAGTAAATGGCTTTGATGAAGAAGATTCCTGGCAGGCTGTTGCGGAGTGGGGGAGTTCAGATACCCCATCTGATTATTATGATCCAAAAGAGCACTATGATCAGGTCTATTTAAATTCCGATGAATATATTGGATATGTGGAGGATATTGAAAATTTCGCTGGAAACGATATTGAAGGGAAAAATGTTCAAATCTATCCTACAGCAGAACTTGAGCAATTAAAGGATTTATTGGATGAAGAAGGTATCATGACATCCTTTGGCGATTTAAAACCATATGAGGAAGATCCTTATACTGAAGATACCAATGATGATGAGTAATTCTTTATACAAAAAATAGGGAAGAAATAAGCAGAGTATGCCTATTTCTTCCCTTTTTATTATATTAAAACATTGGGTTCTCTTCCAGATATTCATAAATATGATCTACTAATTCTTCCGGACTGTCCCCTGTTACGACTTCTCCATTTACAAGGGCATACATACTGGCAGAGCAAATTCCACAATAACTAAGACACCCATATTCAATAACATCCAAATTAGGATCTTTATCTAAAATCTCCATAGCGGCCTGTGAACCGCTGACAAGATTACTGACACAAAATTCAATTATTGGTTTCATACTATTGTCACCCCTTAGCACAACCAAAATCCTACTCTAAAATGATATAATAGTCAATTAATTAAGGTGAATCAGTTACCTTTTTATACTCCATCTGCCGAGAGATGTGATAGAGAAAATGTTTTTAAATTAGGACATCCGAAACGGAGTAATAATGTGACTTTTCACAAATTATACACAATTCAGTTGTTATTTTTTCCTATTTTCGATATACTTTGTATGGAATTTTACAATATTGACATCTATTATAATAATTTAATATTTTTATAGCACTACTTTGAATTTAGTATTCTAGCATAGTTTAAAATTAGAAAATTGTATCCCAACAAAGGAGTCGTCATTTCTATGAAAAACTTAGTCATCCTCGGTGGTGGGTATGGTGGTATGAGAATACTTAACAAGCTCACTGATCATCATTTTCCCGCAGATATTCATGTTACTTTGGTCGATCGAATTCCTTATCATTGTTTAAAAACTGAATTTTATGCGCTTGCCGCTGGTTCCATTTCTGACCACACTATTCGTGTATCATTTCCTCAGCACGAAAGAATTCAATACAAGTACGGTGAAGTATCCTCTATCGATTTATCAAATAAGAAAGTTCTATTAAAAGATCAGGAACCGCTTACATATGATGAACTGATTATCGGCCTGGGCTGTGAGGACAATTATCATAATGTGCCTGGAGCCGCAGAATATACCTATAGCATACAGTCTATTGATAAATCTCGCAGTACCTATCAAGCACTGAATAACCTCGGACCAGGTAAAGTAGTTGCCATCATTGGCGGAGGATTAAGCGGAATTGAACTAGCTAGTGAATTGATTGAAGGACGCCCGGATTTAAATATTAAGCTTTTTGACCGTAATGACCATATTTTATCAGCATTTCCTAAAAAACTTAGTAATTATGTGGAAAGCTGGTTTCATGAACATCGTGTAGACTTAGTCCCAAATAGTAATATTACTAAGATAGAACCTAACCTGCTTTATAATGGTGACGTTTCCATTCCATGTGATGCCATTGTTTGGACCGCTGGCATTCAGCCAGTACAGCCAGTCAGAGAACTGCCTGTTGAAAAAGACAGCGGTAACAAAATAAAACTGACAGTCCAGCACACCATCCCAGGCTATCCAGATGTATTTGTCATTGGAGATTGCGCAAGCCTTGGACATGCCCCAAGTGCGCAATTGGCAGAGGGGCAAGGTGAACAAATTTATCAGGTACTGGTTAAAAAATGGGCCGGAGAACCGCTCCCAGAATCCTTCCCTCCAATTAAACTGAAGGGAATTCTAGGATCCCTTGGTAAAAAACATGGTTTCGGGCTAATGTCTGAACGTACTATTATTACTGGCAGAATGGCGCGGCTGTTAAAGTCAGGGGTTTTGTGGATGTACAAGTATCATAATGGATAATAGGACCCTATGTTGATGGTTCGAATATATCGATTATTAAAAAACAAGCTTGCAGACCCTAAAAGTAGGCTGCAAGCTTTATCCAAATAATTATTCACTTTTATATCCGTAATCTCGTAAAGCTTCAGTTATTACCTTTAATCGAGGGCTTCCTTCTCCGACTACTTTCCCGTCCAAGATGACTAAAGGATAAAAATATTCTCCTTCGGCAACTTTCTCAGCTATTTCTTTAATTTTCGGATCTTCTGGTGGGTTAAAAATATCGATGTATGTGATCGTTAATGGGTGACTTGGGAATTTTCTCGATAAGGCAGCCTGCAGCCACTCATATGTTTCTTTTGATGATGGCATTCCAACACAGCTTGCACATATTTGTGTGGCTCCGTATACATATAAATTTGCAACCGTCACCTGTTTTCCCCCTATTTTATCGCTTTTCTTTTCATCATACATAAATTTAATATAGGAAACAAATTTTAACTATAAGCTAAGGAATGTAGATAGCTTTTTTAAGGTAAAATCATTATAATATGATTAGGAAAGGAGTCGATAGCCATGGCAGAACAAGAATTATTTGGGCAAGTTCAGGAAGTACTAGATAAATTACGTCCATTTCTTCTTCGCGACGGCGGCGACTGTGAGCTGGTTGATGTGGATGATGGAATTGTAAAATTACGTCTTTTAGGGGCTTGCGGAAGCTGTCCCAGCTCCACAATCACATTGAAAGCTGGCATCGAACGTGCACTTCTTGAAGAAGTTCCAGGCGTTGTTGAAGTTGAACAAGTTTTCTAATGATCAAAACACAAATAGCAGCGATTCCCCAATTATAGGGGAATCGCTGTTTTTAATTTAAATCCGTCAGTTGTATAATAGAACCCGTATTGACCATTGGAATATGAAGGATATTCATTTCAGGAAACTCTCCTTTAAGACGTTCACAAATAAGTGGAACAGAATGTGAAGGAGCTAAAGAAAAAATGGTTGGCCCGGCACCGCTGATTGAACTGCCATAAGCTCCTTCCTCTTTTGCTAAACGTTTAATTCTAGAATAGTGAGGCATTAACTCACTTCGATACTTTTCATGGAAATCATCTCTTTCCATCATCTCTCCAACCAGTTTCCAATCATTTGTAGCAGCAGCGGCTACCAAAATGTTCGCTGCAGCACTTGAAGAAACAGCTTGAGAATGGGACAGATGAGTTGGCAATACTTCACGTGCTCTTTCAGTGTTCAACTCAAACGGAGGAATCGTTACAATTGCCCCGACATCCCCAATCGGTAATGATACAAGGGTTGATTCACAATCATTATGAATGCCGACAATCATGCCACCGTAAATGGATGCACCCACATTATCTGGATGCCCTTCCTCTAAACTCGCAAATCTTAGTTTTTCTTCCTTGCTCAAATTCAGATTACAAAAGACATTGGCAAGCTCAAGTCCCGCTACAATTGCTGACGCACTGCTGCCCAGACCTCTTGCCAACGGTATTTCACTTTTCACCATCAATCTGCAGACCGGCATTTCTGCCCCAAAATAGGCTGCAGCTTTCTTAGCCATACGAACAATAAAATTACTTTCATCCGAAGGAGTTTTCTTTAATTCATCCGATTTGATAATAACCATCCATTCATCTGATGGCATTGCTTCTATCGTCAAATACAAGCCCAGTGCGATTCCAATTGAGTCAAATCCCGGTCCCAGATTGGCTGTACTTGCCGGTATTTTAATACGCAACATGTCAGGCTGGTTCATGATGAGACTACACCGCCAAAGCATCTTACCAATTCTTCTTCATCGTTTTCAATAACAGTTGGTTGTATTTGACTGTACTCCACAGCCGTATTTGGGTCTTTAAGCCCGTTACCGGTTAATACTGCGACAACTGTTTGTCCCTTCTTTATTTCTCCTGTTTGCAATTGTTTATAGATACCTGCAATGGAAGCACAGGAAGCTGGTTCGGCAAATATTCCTTCTTTTCTGGCTAATAACTGATAAGCCTTGATAATATCATCATCATTGATTTCATCTATTTTTCCGTTTGATTCCTTTACCGCCTCAACGGCATATTCCCAACTGGCCGGATTTCCGATACGAATCGCAGTGGCTATGGTTTCTGGTTGTTCGAACACCCGATTATGTACAATCGCAGCCGCACCTTCCGCTTCGAAGCCTCTCATTTCCGGAAGCCCACTCTGGCATTGCTCATGATATTCCTTAAACCCTTTCCAATACGCTGTAATATTACCGGCATTTCCAACCGGTATTGCGAGCACATCAGGGGCCTTACCCAATTGTTTACATATCTCAAAAGCAGCCGTTTTTTGCCCTTCAATTCTGTAAGGATTCACCGAATTGACAAGTGTGATGGGAAATTTGGCACTGATGGAGCGGACCATAGCCAATGCCTGATCGAAGTTCCCTTTAATGGCATAGATTTCGGCTCCATACATAACTGCCTGAGCTAACTTACCCATGGCAATTTTCCCATCAGGAATAACAACAATGCAGCGTAGCCCGGATCGGGCTGCGTAGGCTGCAGCTGCAGCGGATGTATTGCCGGTTGAAGCACATATAATCGTATCACTGCCTTCTTCTATGGCTTTTGCTACTGCCATCACCATTCCCCGATCTTTAAAGGAGCCTGTTGGATTGGCACCTTCATATTTAACATATAAATCAATCCCCAACTCCTTTGAAAGATTATGACAGCGAATTAACGGCGTATTCCCCTCCAACAGACTTAAATTCGGGGTCTGGTTATTCACCGGTAAAAATTCTTTAAATTCCTGCAGTAACCCATTCCAGCTCATTCTATGCTCCCCCTTCAACTCGATACGTACTTTTTATGGAGTAAACTTTTTCATTGGTTTCCAGCTCACGCAATACGTTTTCAAAATTAGCCACTGGAGCCTTATGTGATACAAGTACAATTTCCGATAATTCGTTGACCTTAATTGGCAGCTGCATGATTTTCTCAAAGCTTATTCCATGGTTAGCAAAAATAGCAGTTAGCTGTGCAAAAACACCAACTTCATCCTTCACATGAATCCGCAGAAAAAATTTGCTATTAATTTCTTCATTCGTTTTTAATTTTTTATCAAATTGAGGTATAACTGCACTTCGCCCATTTACATCCAGCCTCATATTTTTCATGATGGCAACAAGATCCGATACTACTGCTGTTGCTGTTGGCAGACTGCCGGCTCCAGGTCCGTAAAACATGGTCTCACCAACTGCCTCCCCATATACATACACCGCATTATATTCGTCATTTACGGTAGCAAGAGGATGTTCCTCCGGTAAAAGGGTGGGCTGGACGCTCACCTCCACTTTATTTTCGGTTCGATTGGCAAACCCAAGCAGCTTCATAGTGTATCCAAGCCTTTTGCAGAGCGCTAGGTCCGCATCAGAAACAGTTGTAATCCCCTGTACCTTCACATCTTCCAATCCAATATTCATTGAAAAGCCCAAGGTTGCCAGAATCGCCATCTTTCTTGCTGCATCTAAGCCTTCTACATCGGCAGTTGGATCTGCTTCAGCAAAGCCAAGATCCTGTGCTTCTTTTAACGCTTCCTGATAAGAGACTTTTTCCTTGGTCATTTTCGTCATAATATAATTCGTAGTACCATTTACAATGCCCATTATTTTTGTAATATGATCTGATGCAAGTCCATCTACCAAGCTTCGTAAAATAGGGATTCCCCCAGCTACACTTGCCTCATAAAATAAATCACAGCCATTCTCTGAAGCAGTACGCAATAAATCCGGTCCATAGACTGCCATCAGATCTTTATTAGCTGTTACTATATGTTTTTTATTATTTAAAGCCTGCATCAGCAACAAGTAAGTATCTTCCACACCGCCTATTACCTCAATAACGATATCTATTTCAGGATCAGAGATGATGTCTGTTGCGGAAGTCGTTATAAGTTCGGATGATACATCCATTGCTCTATCTTTATATTTATCTTTAACAAGGATTCTTTTAATCTCTACCGGGCAACCAACCTGATGCATCAGTTTTTCCTGGTGATTCTGAATGATTTGTACCACACCTGTTCCGACAGTTCCCAGTCCCAGTAATCCAATTGTAATTGGTTTCACCCTATCTCCCCCTTTTTGTCTACCACAAAAATACATTTGTTTATGTATAGAAGACATTATAAATATAAACATAACCGTTTACAATATTAAATTAATTAAAAATTAAAATAATTTTACCCTACCGTTCTATTATACACAATATTCTAAAAATATATTTGAACCATAAGCAAAGTAAATTCTTCTCCGCATACTAAATGGGTGTCTTCTTATGGATGCAAATTTTATTCAGCAAATAATCACCTCTTATTAGCATGCTTACTAAGATATAAAAAGAAGAATATTTCATAATTAAAGCGATATGGATTTTACAAAGATTGCAAGGATAGATGATTAGCCGATAAGGAAGAAGGCCTTTTAATATGCTCATCAACCACTATTTGTACGTATTATAAATGGAAGTCGGTGTACACTTAATGAAAGATAAATCAATTGATAAAACGGAACAGACTGCAAGACAATGGCTAATGGATCGCGGCGTATCGGTAAAAGATATCGGTGAATTAGTTATGTATCTCCAGCATAAATACCATGATGATTTGCAATTGGAAGATTGTATTTACAACGTGGAACGCGTACTTTCAAAACGCGAGGTTCAAAATGCCATTTTAACCGGCATTCAATTAGATATGTTAGCTGAAAAGGGCTTATTGGAGGAACCAATACAATCCATTATTGGTGTCGATGAAGGTTTGTATGGCGTGGATGAGATTCTTGCATTAAGCATTGTTAATGTATATGGCTCCATTGGCTTTACCAACTATGGATATGTAGATAAACTTAAGCCCGGTATCCTGAAGCGATTAAATGATAAATCAACCGGAGAATGTCATACCTTTCTAGATGATATTGTCGGCGCCATCGCAGCTGCTGCCTCTAGCCGGCTGGCACACCGTATTGAAAACGTGGAGTAAAATCATTAAAGAAGGCTCACACTCGAGAATTAATCATGAGTTGTGAGCCTTTTTTTAGATTAAATAGTCCATTGATCCAATGAATCAATTGTATAAGTTGGCTTGCGGTCATAGCCTTTTAAATGTTCTCTGGTCGTAACACCAGTATGAACAAGCAATGTATCAACCCCAGCATTCATACCAGCCATAATATCCGTATCATAGTTATCTCCAACCATCAACGTCTCTTCTTTAGAGACACCCAGCACCTTCATCGCCTGTTCCATAATGATTGATTCAGGCTTTCCGATAAATATAGGCTCCGTTTGAGTAGACACAGTAACAACAGAAGTTAATGATCCATTACCTGGTAAGAGCCCTCTCTCAGTTGGAATGGCAATATCAGCATTGGTAGAAATGAATGTTGCTCCATTACGGACTGCAAGACAGGCAACCGATAATTTTTCATATGTAATTCCACGATCAATTCCAGTAATCACAAAATCAGCATCTTCATTCTTAAAGGTAAATCCTTTTTCTTTACAGGCTTCAATGATACCGTCTTCCCCAATAATGAAAACAGATGCATCTTGTTTTTTCTCATATATATAATTTGCTGTAGCCATACTTGTTGTAAAAACTTGTTCCCCTGTAGCAGGAATGTCAAATTGGCGCAGCTTTTCAGCTACCTGCTCAGGAGTACGTGATGAATTATTCGTTACAAATAAATAAGGAATCTCTTGTCTTTTTAGTTCCTGCACAAAATGGACAGCCTCCAAAATTCGTTCTGTTCCCTTATACATTGTTCCATCTAAATCAATTAAATAACCTTTATACTTTTTCATACGCATTGTTCTCTCCTGGACGTGTTAGATTTACTTCATTTACTTTACCACAGTAGCATTCAATCGAAAAGCGGAAGCCCGTCTAATTATCTCCTGATGCTAATTAGGACATACCCAAGTAGTTTAATCCTCTTTTTCTACTTTTAAGCCTTCTATTTGGCCAATTAACTTCCTATAAAATTCCGAACGAATGGAAAATCCACCGAACTCCTCATGTGTAGTACAGGTGAACCATGCAAAATTGTTCAAGTATTTCTTGTTTATAAGTTAATTCTTTCCGTGTTACAAAATAGAATGTGTCCGAGTAATCACATAAGACTTCTAATAATTGCTGATAAGTATTACCTACAGGATTTTCAGTTAAGTTCCAGATTTCCATCATAGCACCTTCTTTTATCAGGGTATTTAAAATTCAAAAGTACCCAAAATGTCTAACTCAAACGATTATCACAATCATTAAAAAAACGATAAGCATATTGGCTCATCGTTTATGTACGTATCATTTATCATATGGTTTAAAAGCTGTTACGACACCTAATTCAGTTTCAATATAGCTTCTTATACATGCAGGGAATTGTTGAATAGTGTTCAAATTTTCATATACTGCTTTTTGCAGTTGCTCGTGATGAATAGCTGTGTAGGCTTGCACGAGTTCTTTCCTGTATGGGAGCAATGTTTTTAAATCAATCTCCATCGCTGAATCAATCACTTTTTCATCCAGCAGGATATCGATTATGTCTTCATAGCTGCCTGGATCTCTCATAATAAAACCATCTATCATTGAATTCCCTACATCCAGAACGGCATCAATGATGGTTTGAAAGATACGCTCTAATGCCAGTTTCTCAATAGTCGACTCAGTCCATTCTCCTTTACTTTTCAGAAGATTTGTCTGAGTTTCTAAATAAAGCAGTTTATCCTCAATTGCTTCTCGATCTACGAAGTACATCCTGTATTCCTCCTCATCAATCTCACCACATATACTATCCATTTTTAAGCTTAAATGGTTGCTAATGAAAGTTCAAGAAATTGGGGTCTCCCATAAAAATAACCCTGAGCAAGGTCTACCTTATTCCGTACCATCACCATAGCCTCATCTTCATTTTCTATTCCTTCTGCAACAACAAGAGAACCCGTTTCTTTAGCAATGAGCAGCAGACCCTTAAGCATAGATTCTTTCACACTGTTTGAATGAATATTTTGTATAACTGTACGATCGATTTTTATGATATCCGGCAATACTTCTCCTATAATATGCAAACTTGCATAGCCAGCTCCTGTATCATCAATAGCTATTCTAATTCCAAGTGAACGTAAATAGCTGACATTTGATCTTAATAGATGAACTCCTTCAATCGAATCTCTCTCGGTTATTTCAAACACTACCACGGATGGTTCAATCTCATATTTTTTTAATAACATCTCTACATGGCCAGGAAAATTACGTTCTCCCATTGTTATTGGTGTAAAATTGATATAGATATCACCCTCTATATCCGTCATTTGGATGTGTTGAAATACCTTTTCCAACACAATCATTTCAAGAGTAAACAATCTGCCAGTTTGTTTAGCGACTGCAAATAACGTTAACGGATTTTCAAGCTTCGTTCCGGACGGTCCTCTTGATAGCATTTCCCATGCTTTAACCTTACCCGTTTCTACTTCTAAGATAGCCTGTGACATCAAGCGAATCGATTTATCATGGATAATACCAGTAAGCTGATGAATCATATCATTATAATCTGGCTCCACCTCATTACGAGCCATGGAATGAGCTAAAACAAAGGCCCGATTAACCGTTGTTTCAATATTTATATAGGTCCGGTCACAGTACATATATCCACGTCCGATTGTAAGCTCAATTGGCGAATATCTATATATGTCAGATTCCTGTACTGACTGGTGTATATTCCCTATTATATTATCCAACTGGTCAGTTCCTGGTGTGCACAAAGGACTCCTTACATACAAGACAATGCTATCCTGATTAAAATCTTGTACTCCCATAATATTTGTTCTGTAAATATATTTTTTAATAGCTATTTCAAATTCTTTTTTTAAATCATGAAAGAAGGAGTAATAGGCTTGCTCACCAGCCATTTCCTTTAATTCATCCATTTTGCTAATATGAAATACAACAATTGCAATTTCACCTTGATTTCCAAATGCTTTTTTTATCCTTGATACAATTGGGTTTCTTATTGTAAATTTCGGAGGATAGAACAGAAGTCTCGAATCAAGAAGAAAAATGGACATCCACTTACTCCATTTTGTTCCTCCATTATAGGAATGAACCATATTACACAATCCTCTCACAAAAGCATAGTTGGGATTTAACATTAGAGCCTTAAACTTTCAGTATATTCCTATTATATCCTTTTTTTAAAATTTTTTGTTGAAAAATGTTAGAATAAGACTAGAAGTCTCCAGTATAAAAACCATAGGATTTAGAAGAATCAAATGATAATAACAAAATGGAGGAACCCATATGTCCGAGCGATTTTTTCTTTACGATGACACGTATGATACAAAAACTAGATTTGTCAGTTTCATGGGTGAAAACAGCAGAATTGACCTAGCTTTAACCAGAACCGATCGTTTCTATGGAAAAACACTTGTGTTGGATATGCAAGGGAACCGTTTCGCCATTATTGGACCAGACGATTTAGAGGAGCCCGGCTATTTGGAATATGCTTTTTCTATAACGAGTGATGAGGCATTGGAGTGGAAAAAATTCTTAGACGAGGTCATTTAACTCTGCACAGCGGTTAAAATAATAGCCCCTCAATTACGAAGAATTGGGGGCTTTTCACTCACTTTTTAGTTTTCTTTAAAATAAAGTACGAACAGCCAAAGTTACAGTATTCATACAGATATTCTTTGATGGTACTTATTTTATTATCGTAGGATGCTTTCTGATTCTGGTCATCAAAAAACCCTTTAAGGCGAAGTTGTCCATATCCCCAGTCCCCAAGTATATAGTCATAACGGTTCAATATCTCACTAAAACGGCTTTTAAAGGTCTCTTCATTAAACCCGTCTCCATGTTCTTCTACAATCTCATATTGAGTGTTATTAATGGTAATCATTTGTTCACCTCTTACTCATTTATTCCGTAATTTGTTTCCTTATTATATCATTCCCCACATATAACCATGAAGTTTTTTATTTATGATGTGGATTTCTCTAGCCCTCCATTTTCTTTATCCATGTTTACCTACTGTTATTATAATGAGCTACCTTACAGATTTTACAATCACTTTCCAATTTCCTACTAAAATAATCATCCTCATTTATCGGTATACTAACGAACAGTAAAGGAGTGTTCCAAATGTTCTATCGTATATTGATTCTATTCATTCTGGCAGCTTATATCTCCCCCTGCATACCTGTGCAAGCATCAGCCAGTCAAGATGAGCAGCAACTATTAAAAAAACGGATGGAAATGTACAAACGTGTAGAAGACTCCACCCAACTCCCTTGGTACTATATAGCTGCTTTTGATCAATATGAACGAAGTATCAGATTGGCTCGAAAAGACCTATCGGACCCAAATACACTTGGTATTCTAATTCCAGCAGATAAGTGGACCGGAATCTCAAATCCAAATACCAAAGACACTAACCCTTTAACCATTTCTTTTTTTGGTGGCATGGGGATTGATGGTGATCAAGATGGTAAAGCAGATCCCTTTAATGAATATGATCAATTAGCTGCGATAAATCAATATTTACTATCCTATGGAGTAGATAAAGATAACTTCCGTATCGGTATATGGGAATACTATAAAAGAGATCGAGCAGTAAGTATTATTATGAGCAATGCTCAATTATTTAAAAAACATCAAACCATTGATTTGCAGAAAAAAGCTTTTCCTGTTCCACTTGGCAGCCATTATACATATACAAGCACATGGGGAGTTGCCCGTGGCTGGGGTGGCCGTCGTTCTCATGAAGGTACAGATATTTTTGCAGGCTATGGTGTACCCGTAAGATCCACCTGTTATGGAATTATAGAGCTAAAGGGGTGGAATAAATTTGGCGGGTGGAGAATTGGCATTCGTGATATCAATAACACCTATCATTATTTTGCACATCTAAATGGATTTGCAAAAGGGATTGAGGTTGGTCAATTAGTTGAACCAGGCACTCTCCTTGGAGGTGTTGGCAGCTCTGGATATGGTCCCCCCGGTACATCTGGAAAATTCCCTCCTCATCTTCATTATGGGATGTATAAAGAAAACGGCCGCACTGAATGGTCCTTTAATCCATATCCGTATTTAAAGCTTTGGGAAAGAGCTGAAAAAGCCGCGAAGGCAAAGTAAACTAGAAAGGCTTGGGTCCTGTATAAAACAAGATTCAAGCCTTTTTCTATTGAACAGACCCCTATTTTGCAGGTAGTTGGATAGCAGGGGATCCCCCTGTCCCACTCCCATTGAAATAAGTAGGAACATGACCGGACACGACTCTCATTCCCATTGGAATAGTGGTTTTAATCTTCGTCGGCTTTGAAGCAAATGGGATAATAACCTGGGCATGAACTTCAACCTCTAAATAGACCTTAATCAGGGCGTTATTGATTCCGTATGGCTCCAGGGTCGTTTTGACATCACTTTGTATATCACTGATTGTTTCCATTTCCACCGGGATTTTTGGACCAAGATTACCAAGCAAGGCATTATTCGTTGCTTTCCCGAGCGGAACCTCATGTATAATTCCCTTTGAACCATTTTCCTTCACCCTTACTCGATCCTTCAGATAGTCAAAGGATGATAAATTACCATTTTCTATTTCACTTAATTGATTTTGGATAAGCAAAGAGGTTTCCGAACGGATTCTATTAATAATTTCTGTGTTAAACTGGATTCCATCCACAGCTATATCGTCTCCCTGCTTGGGTATATCTGTAATAATTTTGTCCATATCATTATGTGTGGAAAGAGTTTCTTTAATTGCTTGATTAATAACCAAGCTGGTAAGTTTTTTCGTTTCAGATTCTGCATAACGCATCAATGTAGGTTCAATAGCCGCATTCACGATCCAAAGACTGATTAGGCTCGTTCCCATAAAGAACAAAAATGTTATAATAAGGACATGCTTAACCGGCAAGGGACCCCGCATAATAGATCGTTTCCTTTTAATCCGTTTACGTCTATACATAAAAAATCCCCTCCTTACAAGTATACCTATGCTTGTAAGAAGAGGTTTATTAGCTTAATTTCATTGTATGATTGCTGAAGGTTGTATCACATTTTTTAATGGTTACATCCAGCTGTATTTTCAAATCAACTTCATATCTAAATGGGAGCTGCTCACCATTTCTTTCATACACTTCTATGACAGGGCGATCACTGTAGCCTGCATTCTGCCTAGATACGATTCCTTTTCGTCCATCATTTAATTCAACAGTGATGCCGACTGGATAAATGGCAATCGACCTCTTGAATGCATCCACAATCTCCCGATCAAATTTAGTACCTGTACCTGCATACAACAGTTCCAGAGATTCACTTGGCAGCATCGCTTCCCGATACACACGTTTAGATGTAACAGCATCAAAAACATCTGCTACAGCAATAATTTTAGCCATGTATAAAATTTCATTGTTTTTTAGTCCTCGAGGATACCCGCTGCCATCAAGCCGTTCATGATGCTGATATGCACAATGAGCCACGAGCAATGAAAGATTGTGGACCTGTCTGAGTATATGGAATCCTTCTTCCGAATGCCGTTTAATAATTTGGAACTCACTTTCCAGAAGTTTTCCTGGTTTAAAGAGGATTTCCTCCGGAACGGCCATTTTCCCCACATCATGCAAGATTGAACCAAGTCCCAATGTTTTTAATACATCTGGCTTTAACTTTAATTCCAGACCGATGGCCAGTGAATATAGTGCCACATTTAAAGAGTGGTTAAAAACATAATTGTCAAATGCATAGATATCAGAAATAATATGAAATAAATCCTGATGTCCTTTTAATTCGGCTGTCAGTTGATCAACCAGCTTTGACATAGTCAATGCAGCCTTTTCTATGACTATACTTTTAGATTGCTTGACTTCATTCTTCATATTATCAAAGGTATCTTTAATTGTTACAATAGCTCCTCTTCGGATTTTATCTGAAATGATATCCTCAGGAATTATATGACTGGTTTCTATATCATCAATATAAACATAAGGAATATTATATTTCTGCAGCCGTTTAATCTGCCAATCTGTAATTTGCACACCTTTATGCAACAGGGTACGCCCCTTGATATCAACGATTGGCTTTCCTAAAACGGCACCCGAAGTTAAATAAGCTGTCTGAACGATTCTCATTTTTATACCTCTGTTTAGGAAAAGATTTAATGTCTATAATTTGACATCTTATCCTATATTATAACAGATTAACCTAAAATTATTTTCAAATTTTGGAATATATTATAAAAAATTGTTTGTTAATCACACTATTCCATTAGTTCGTTAACATAAAAAAAGAGCACCCCTTTAGGAGTTGCTCTACATAAATTGAATTGCATCTTTTCCAAGCATTCCTGGAACAATCCCTCTTCTTTTGGCTTCTTCCGTTACTGATTCGAGCGGAGCATTCAATAATTCCTCTAGGGTACGTACCCCTACCGCTCTTCCGGCAATAATCCTACGTTCGTTGAGCCTTTCATTCAATAATCCAATATCCAGTGCTCCGCACATAATATATCCCTTCTGTCCGGCAATTGCCAGTAGAGATGTCTTTGGAAGCTGTACACTCACACCCTTATATAATTTACCGTCTATTTCAAAGGGCACAAATTCAATCATGAGCACCACCCCTTATTCCAGTACCATTCATAAAGTATATGGCTGCTCACCCTAAAAAATGCCGTTAAGATGCAAGCTGCGCTAATTTCCAGGCAAGAATATCTCTAAGAAATTCTGGCATCAAATAGGTTTTGTTCTCAACCTCTCTGACTTCCGGAAAAAGATGGCCAAACGTAAACATATCAGGGATGGCCACCCTGTACAGCTCCTGTGTATTAATTTGTTTACCATTATGTAACCAACAGCTCTGATTATCCCTATCTATCAATTGAACACCGTCATAAACAAATGCTCCCATTATTTTCCCCCTAAAGCCAAGACCCTTTACTTGCAGATGAGGCCAGTCGGGATTACGAGTCAAATTTAAAATTTGTATTAATTTTTCTCCTGTAATGGTTAATATACATGGATTAATTGGGTGAGGACAAATTTTGTGGATATCATATTTAGTCACATCTTTAGCATCCAAACCATCCAATAGTAGACCTGAATTTAATAAGGCGATGTCCACTTCACACCATTCCTTCACCCCTTGGCAAAGTAATTTAGAAAGATCTGAATCATGAAACCAGTCAGTTTTTAACGGCTGTTCTAGAGTTAGTATCGTTTCATTGAGAGTTGTCTTTCCGATTTCATACAGTTTATCTGCCATCAACTGATCTGCTACCGTTAATCCATCCGATCGCATATCTACAAGACCGGCCCGTGTAGAAATAAATCCTTCATCTATTGTTACTTCTGCATGACCGACGTACATTCCATATTTACCTGCACAACATAAAAGAGTTTGGTTAATCCTTTTTCCACTATGCAAAATATGATGAGTATGCCCTCCAATAATCAGAGAAATTTCCGGATGTTTGGCTGCGATAACCTCATCACTTGGTAAGCCTAAGTGAGATAATAAAATTATAATATCTGCTTTTCCCTTTAATTCATTTATAATACGTTCGACCTCATAAAATGGATCTGTGATGGACCACCCTAGGAGATGATACAATTCAGTAAATGGAGCTGTTACGCCAAAAAAAGCAATACGCCTTCCTTTAGGCGTTACCCTAATATAATATGGAAAAGCCCAGCTAGGTCTGCTTCCATCAGGTTTATAAAGATTGGCAACGGTAACTGAAAATTCGGCTTCCTCATATAAATGATCCAATTCATCATGGGGTAATGTAATTCCCTCGTTATTGCCAATCGTTGCACCGTTTATGCCCGCTTCATTTAATAATTGAATATTTCCTTTTCCCATTGTACCTTCCGTAAAAGGATGAAATCGGTCAACATGATCGCCTATATCGAGCTTAAACACAATATCTCCGGCTTCCTCATATGCCGCCTGCTGATTATTCATATATGTTACAATTTTATTCCAATGCTCAAAATGACTATGTATATCATTTATATGAAACAAATGAATTGTTTCCTTCATATTCCCACCTCTAAATTAACGCTTGTACCCCTTCCCAGATCAATTTTATGCCAACTACTACCAGCATGATTCTGAGTGCGATGACCAAGGTTGTACTTTTCATTTTCGTATTTACAAAGGCACCCAATTTTGCTCCAATATATCCACCCGGTATTAGCGCCAATGCATAAAGCCAATTGACATGGCCTTGAAAAATGTGGCTAATGGATCCAATAATGGAAGAGAAGAATATTAACAACATCGATGTCCCGACAGCGACATGGGGAGGAAAATGGAACGCAATCAACATAACCGGTACCATCAAAGAGCCTCCGCCTATCCCAAATAACGAAGAGAGAAAGCCGACCGCAAAAGAGACCAATATGGCGCTACTTTTTTTGTAACCATATTGATGCTCACGCCCTTCCTTATCTATGTATGTACGTGTAACCATCCCGTTGAAATTCTTCTTTTTTGGCTTCAGTTTATTTCTGACCATAAGGAGAAAGGACATGAAAACCATAAGGATTCCAAACAGGATATTAAAGGCATCCACATTTAAATAGGAATTGGCCCATCCTCCAATCAAACTGCCTGGCGCAATCCCAATCAAAAATAAATATGCACTTTTATAGTCCACAGTCTTCTGCTTTAAATAAGCAAGAGTAGAAGACAGCCCCGTAAAAATCAGGGTAAACAGAGAAGTACCCACTGCCATTTGGGGGCTGAGGGCACCGAGGATTCCACCTGATAAAAATAATAGAATCGGAACGATGATAATACCTCCGCCCAATCCAACAAGGGAACCGAAAAAGCCGGCAGCTACCCCCACAATTATTAATAAAATATAACTCATATAATCCGCCTTCCAATGATTTAGTAATAAAGAGACAAAGCTGCTTGATTATAGCTCATCGGTTGTTTATATCATTAATAACACCTCGACGTTATTGCAGAGAAAAATCGTCCAGGCGTATCTGCCTAATAAATCCTTGCGATGTTCCTTCCAACCGCTGGAGGCTTTTAACTTGATTCAGTCGAAGTTTGAACTCCTACTGATTTATCTCACGACCTAATCGAGGTGGGGAGACTTCTGCTGAATCAAGTTAAAACAAATCCATTTGTCTCGGATTTAAATCTTGATAGCTTATCCCGAGCATTTGTTGAAATTCCTTTGCGTTACCAGCGGCGTCTCCACCGGAATTATTGTTAAATAAGACAATGATATCCCTTGTATCCTTTGCTAACTCCTGGATTCTCATTCTCCATTCAAGCAGTTCTTCTTCATTGTATTTATATAAATATCGAACTTCCCGCCAATTTGCATCATTCGGTTTATTCCAGCCATACACATTTCTTCCATGCATCCGCACAAGTGTAACTTCGGAATCGGTTGCAACTGGTACTGTCGGGATTGAACCCTCGCCTGCTTGCGGTTCATCCACAATTGAATGAATCCACCCTTCTTCTTTCATAAAAGACAAGGTTGCTTCACGATATTTCTCACTAAACCATGATTGATTTCTGAATTCCAAGACCACCTTACAATCGCCCATCATTTCCTTGCAATACCTTAAATAACTGACGTTTTCTTTTTTACAATCAAACCATGGGGGAAATTGAAACAAAACCAAGGCCAGCTTATTCGCGTTACTGTACGGCTTTAAGGAATCCTTAAAAGCATGGAACATGTCTTTTTTTGATTCAAAAGGGATATCGCCACGCTGATGGCCCGTCATTCCTTGATAGGCTTTAACTATAAATTTAAAAGAATCAGGTGTCTCTTTAACCCATTTCTCAGCGTTCCTAATCGGCTGTACCGCGTAAAAGGAGGCATCAACTTCCACTACCGGAAAATGGCTGCTGTACTCAGCCAGCTTATCTTTAGGCTTAATAGTTGAAGGATAAAGGGTATCATGATCACCCCAACCAGTTACACCAATATAAATCATAAAGGATCTCCTCCTACGTCATATAATAGCATATGAATACAGATCCTTGGTGAATGGTGCTCCTTTGTTATGGAGGACTACATTTAATCCTATATACAAAAAAGACGGCACATTTCATGCCGTCTTTTTTACCAGATTATTAAACTCCTTTGTACGCTTCTCTTAAGATTTCTTCCAGTTCACTGATTAGAGGTAATTTTGGATTGGCAGTTGTACATTGGTCTTCAAATGCACGCTCTGCTAATATTTTTACATTTTCCTCAAATCTTTCTTGAGTTATTCCTTGTCCTTTAATGCTCATATCGATTTCCAATGATTTACCCAGCTCAGTGACAGCCTCTATTAATGACTGAACCCCTTCTTCAGTTGTGCTTGCAGGTAGTCCCAGTATTCTGGCTATTTGAGCATATCGCTCATCCGCACAGTAGTATTCATATTTAGGGAAGAGCGCATGTTTTCTTGGACGAATGGCATTGTAACGAATAACATGCGGCATAAGAATTGCATTAGAGCGGCCATGCGGGATATGGAATTCAGCTCCAATCTTATGTGCTAGGCTGTGATTAATACCCAGGAAGGCATTGGAGAAGGCCATCCCTGCCATACAGGATGCATTATGCATTTTCTCACGAGCTTCCTCATTCGCTCCGTCATGGTACGCTGTTTTTAAATTATTAAAGACTAGTTCAATAGCTTTTAAGGCTAAACCATCTGTATAATCATTTGCCATTACAGACACATAAGCCTCAATGGCATGTGTTAAAACGTCCATCCCTGTATCAGCTGTGATATTTTTAGGAACAGTCATGACAAACTGGGAATCCAGGATTGCTACATCCGGTGTTAAGGCATAGTCAGCCAGCGGATACTTTACATTCGTTTCTTTATCCGTAATAACCGCAAATGGCGTTACTTCAGAACCAGTACCGGAGGTGGTCGGGATGGCAACAAATTGGGCTTTTTCACCTAAGTCAGGATATTTATACGTACGTTTCCTGATATCAATGAATTTTTGTTTAATGTTAAAGAATGATGTTTCCGGTTGTTCATAGAATAACCACATGCCCTTCGCTGCATCCAGCGCAGAACCACCGCCCAGAGCGACAATTACATCCGGCTCAAAGCTATGCATTAATTTAGCACCCTTGAATACTGTTTCATCAGATGGATCCGGTTCAACATCCGCAAACATTTCGATTGCTTCAATCCCTTTATTTTTCCATAAATATTCTTTAACAATATCAACATAACCAAGGCTTACCATGCCTGGATCCGTTACAATAAAGGCACGTTTGATTCTTCTCATTTTTGCTAGATACTGTGTGGAATACTTCTCAAAATAAATTTTTGGCGGCAATTTAAACCATTGCATATTATTACGACGCTGTGTCATCATCTTCACGTTAATCAAGTGAGTAGCTGATACATTTTCAGAAACTGAGTTATTTCCATAAGAGCCACAACCAAGTGTTAAAGATGGAATGAAGGCATTATAGATGTCACCAATTCCTCCTTGAGCAGATGGGGAATTTACAATAATACGACATGCTTTCATTTTTATTCCGTATTCCCGTTGGATTTGTTCATTGGTGCTATGAATAACGGCCGAGTGTCCAAGACCACCTAAGTTCAGCATATCCATACATGCACCAAAGCCCTCTTCCGTAGATTTAACACGGATACACGCCAATACCGGACTTAATTTTTCACGAGATAAAGGATATTGTGGACCTGCACCATCAATTTCGGCAATTATTATTTTGGTATGCTCAGGTACTTTAATTCCAGCCATTTCAGCTATCTCATTAGCAGATTTTCCAACAATATGAGCATTAACGGCACATGATTGTTCATCAATAACAAGACGTTCAAGTTTCTTTAATTCTTTATCATTTACAAAATAGCAGTTATTTTTTATAAACTCTTGTTTAACTTCTTCATAGATCTGATCATCTACAATAATAGCTTGCTCAGAGGCACAGATCATGCCGTTATCAAAAGACTTCGATAAAATAACATCATTGACTGCACGCTTTACTTTAGCTGACTTTTCAATATAACAAGGTACGTTACCAGGACCTACACCTAGTGCCGGCTTACCTGTAGAATAAGCTGATTTAACCATTCCTGCTCCGCCTGTCGCAAGCACTAATGCGATATCTTTATGATTCATTAATTGCTTTGTAGCTTCAATGGATGGGTGCTCAATCCATTGAATACATCCTTTAGGAGCACCTGCAGCTACGGCAGCATCATGCAGGACTTGCGCCGCCTTCTTGGAGCATTCTTGTGCTGATGGATGGAAAGCAAATATAATTGGGTTACGTGTCTTAATAGATATTAAAGCTTTAAACATAGTAGTCGAAGTAGGATTCGTAACTGGTGTGACACCTGCAACAATTCCGACAGGCTCTGCAATCTCCATGACACCTGTTTGTTGATCTTCACGAATGACACCAACCGTTTTATCGTATTTAATACTGTGCCAAATATATTCCGTTGCAAACATGTTTTTAGTACATTTATCTTCGTAAATCCCTCTGCCAGTCTCTTCCACCGCCATTTTAGCTAAAAGCATGTGTTGATCAAGACCGGCAATTGCCATTTGATGAACAATCTCATCGATTTTTTCTTGATCAAATGTCTCAAATGTACGCAGGGCCGATTTTCCATTTTCGATTAACTCTTCAATCATCTCAGATACCTTAAGGACTTCTTCTATTTTTTCTTCTTTAACAGCCATTTCAATTTCCTCCTTATAGAAAACTTAGTATTGGTCGTAAATAGTCCCACAGGGATAAAATACGTCCCTATTAGTGAAAAAAATTACTGAACATCCTATCTGACAATTTAATTTTATCAGATTATTTAAAATCAGTCTGTAAACAATTTGTGAACACCTTCACCTTACAGATTGTGAAATACTTCACATACTTATTATATGCCTGCTTTATGTATTTGTCTAACTGTAGTCATTATTTTTTGAATTTAAGTCCTTTGTCATAGATCCACTTCTATCGGATTGACAGAGAAGTCTTTATATTGACAAAATAATAAACTCAAGTAAAGTAATTCTTAAATAGAACTGAAGGGAGAATGATTCCTATGTACAAAAAAGCCCTCTTACTGGCAGGCTTAGTTTTTTCTTTAACTGCATGCTCTTCTGGTAATGAAGAAGAATCGCAAAAACCACTAACAGAAGAAGAAAAAATATATGCCAATAACTGTGCTTCCTGCCATGGCAATGCTTTAGAAGGCTATGCCGGACCAAAGCTTGAGGATATCGGAAATAGTATGAGTAAGGATGAAATCCTGGATATAATCAATAACGGTGCGAAAGGAATGCCTGCAGGAATAATCAAAGGCGAGGATGCAGAGAAAGTTGCTGCATGGCTTGCTGAGAAAAAGTAGAATAGAGATTTAAAGAGAGATATGGAATCAATGGTTTATGGTTTAATGAAAATTAAACAGCACTAAGAAATGCCGTTACCACTACGTAACGGCATTTCTTAGTGTTCTATATAATCCTTTTGTCTATCTTGTACGGCAAATTGTTGCGATGCTAAACCAATACGATTTTCATACATTTTCTGCGCCATAACTTTCTTAGCCATTTGAGCTGCTTCCATATAGTACTCATCGCTTACTGTAGCTTTGATTGAAAATCGTAAGCCATACAATGAAGATAAGCCATGAACTTGATAGGGTTCGAGATATTCTCCTTTTAAATCAGTTTTGAGATAATGGATTTGCTTTTGGTTGAGTTCATCACATACCTCAGCAAGTAACTCTTCTATTTTTGCAGGATTCTCTTGGAAACTAACAATTACGCTCTCAAAAATTCTTCTCCTTTCAACATTTCCGTTTTCTACTTTGCGAATTTCACCATTTGGAACTGTCATTAGTTTTCCGTTAAGTAATCGGATTTTCACCACTCTAAATCCCATATCCTCTACTGTCCCACCATCTATTTCCCCATTTACGTGGACAAAATCCCCTCGCTGAAATTGTTTTTCGAATATCATAAAAAACCCTGCCAGAAGATCAGTCATAATTTTTTGGGCACCCAGTCCAACTACAATTCCTACCACTCCACCGGCAACCAGTATATTTTTGATATCCACGAAGGGTTTAATCATAGCAAGAATAATAATAAAGAAACCCAAATAATTAGACGTGTTGCGTACTACAGATTCAATTGTTTGTTCCTTTTTCTCAATCAAAAAATTTGTATGCTTAAAGAACTTGTGAAGAATAAACCTGACGAGATAAATCAAAGCATAGGTGATGATAAAAGTGTATAGGATTGTTAATCCATAACTTTTGAGTTGAGGCCAATCAATGCTGATATAACTTTGTAACCTGTTAATAAAGTCCATATCTATCCTCCCTAATTATAAAAACAATATAAGGATTACTAAATACTACTAAATATTCTTTTATTATCCAAGTGTTATTGTTTAATAAAATCCATTAGACCTATTTAAATAAAATAGAGGCAGATGCTATGGAGTCTAAATTATATGGTTCATGGCTAATATAAGTTGCATTGCTTATTCTTCCTTCGGTAAAGATGGGGCATAGCCGCGTCATAGGTGGCTTCCTCCACCTTTCCTGCACCTTTACCCCGGTATAGGTGGGGCATAACTACGCCATAGGTAGGGTATAGGTGATTCCCCTTCAACTTTGGAGACGATAAAAAAAGAATCCGAAAATAAATTCGGATTCTTAATATAGTGGAAAGAGTTGTCTCAGTATTAACCGATAGAACCTTCCATCTCAAATTTAATTAATCTGTTCATTTCAACTGCATATTCCATTGGAAGTTCTTTTGTGAACGGTTCAATGAATCCCATAACGATCATTTCTGTTGCTTCCTGTTCTGAGATACCGCGGCTCATTAAATAGAAGAGCTGCTCTTCAGATACTTTGGAAACTTTCGCTTCATGCTCAAGTGAGATATTATCATTGTGGATTTCATTGTATGGAATCGTATCAGAAGTTGATTGATTATCCATAATGAGTGTATCACACTCGATATTAGAGCGTGCTCCATCAGCCCTTTTACCAAAGTGCACAACCCCACGATAGCTCACTTTACCGCCATGCTGAGAAATTGACTTAGATACAATCGTAGAAGATGTATTTGGAGCTAAGTGAATCATTTTAGCACCTGCATCCTGGTGTTGACCTTTACCTGCAATAGCAATGGAAAGCGTCATACCACGGGCACCCTCACCGCGTAAAATACAAGCTGGATATTTCATGGTAAGCTTGGAGCCGATGTTTCCATCTACCCATTCCATTGTACCGTGAGCATCTACTACTGTACGTTTAGTAACAAGGTTATATACATTGTTTGCCCAGTTTTGGATTGTTGTGTAACGGCAATAAGCATTTTCTTTAACAATGATTTCAACAACAGCACTGTGAAGTGAATTTGTTGTATAAACAGGAGCCGTACAGCCTTCTACATAATGTACGGACGCATCTTTATCAACGATGATTAAAGTACGCTCAAACTGACCCATGTTTTCAGAGTTAATACGGAAATATGCTTGCAATGGTGTATCTACTTTAATACCTGGTGGGACATAGATAAATGATCCACCGGACCAAACTGCAGAGTTCAATGCAGCAAATTTATTATCAGATGGCGGAATTACTTTAGCAAAGTGTTCACGGAAAAGATCTTCATTTTCACGTAAAGCGGAATCTGTATCTTTGAATACGATTCCCATTGCTTCCAGGTCTTCCTTCATATTATGGTACACAACCTCGGATTCATATTGAGCTGATACACCGGCTAGGTATTTTTGTTCAGCTTCAGGAATACCAAGTTTATCGAATGTACGTTTAATTTCCTCAGGAACTTCATCCCAAGATTTCTCAGACTTCTCAGATGGTTTTACATAATACGTAATCTCATCAAAGTTTAAGTCTGAGAGATTGCCTCCCCATTGTGGCATTGGCATTTTATAAAAATGTTCAAGAGACTTCAAGCGGAAGTCAAGCATCCATTGTGGTTCGTTCTTCATACGAGAGATTTCTTCAACAATCTCTTTAGTTAAACCGCGTTTAGAACGAAAGATGGAAACGTCCTTATCATGAAAGCCATATTTATAATCACCGATATCAGGCATTTTTTTAGCCATCGATCGCTTCCTCCTTCTTACTTAGTTTTAGCTGTTTTTCACTCTCAGCTAAAACATGTCATTTTAGTTTTCGTTAAGCCCTTTTTCCATAGCTTTCCAAGCAAGTGTCGCACACTTAATACGTGCTGGAAATTTACTCACACCTTGAAGGGCCTCTATATCACCAAGATCAAGATCGCCTTCGTCATATTCCTTGCCCTGTATCATGTTCGAAAATATACCAGCAAGCTTTAAGGCTTCCTCACTACTTTTGCCTTTTACGATTTGAGTCATCATGGAAGCTGATGACATAGAGATGGAACAACCTTCTCCATCAAACTTTGCATCTTGCACAATACCATCCTCTACTTTAAGTGTAAGATGAATACGATCTCCACAAGTAGGGTTATTCATATCTATCACAAGACTGCCGTCTTCTAGGCTTCCTTTATTCCGTGGATTTTTATAGTGATCCATGATCACTTGCCTGTAAAGG
The DNA here is from genome assembly GCF_008935075.1 of Pradoshia sp. D12. Taxonomy (NCBI): domain Bacteria; kingdom Bacillati; phylum Bacillota; class Bacilli; order Caryophanales; family Bacillaceae; genus Pradoshia; species Pradoshia sp. D12. The sequence goes on from NZ_CP044545.1 coordinate 3,406,055, forward strand.
GTATCTAAATTATTAGAAGCCATTACTGAAATACTCCTTTGTTTTAACGAGTCCTTCGACTAAACGGTCGATATCTTGTTCTGTATTATATACATAAAAACTTGCTCTCGCCGTAGACGAAGCTTTTAACCATTTCATAAGCGGTTGTGCACAGTGATGCCCGGCACGAATAGCTATTCCATCTGCATCCAGAACGGTAGCGACATCATGCGGATGAACATCCTCAAGGTTAAAAGTTACTACACCAGCTCTTGATTCCGGATTTTTAGGTCCATAGATTTGGAGCCCCTCTATACTTGATAATTTATCAAGTGCATAAGCAGCAAGCTTATGCTCATGCGCCTCTACATTATCAAGACCAATCTCATTCAAGAAATCAATTGCAGCTCCAAGTCCAATGGCACCTGCAATGATTGGAGTACCGCCTTCAAATTTCCAAGGCAGCTCTTTCCATGTAGAATCCTGCAATCCTACAAAATCAATCATCTCTCCGCCAAATTCGATTGGTTCCATATTCTCGAGGTATTCCTTTTTCCCGTACATGACACCAATGCCAGTTGGTCCACACATTTTATGTGCAGAAAAGGCAAAGAAATCACAGTCAAGATCCTGAACATCCACTTTCAAATGCGGAGTGCTTTGCGCACCATCTACAACCATTACTGCTCCATTTTCATGGGCAATTTTCGCAATTTCTTTAACCGGATTGATGACACCAAGCACATTCGATACATGCATAACTGAAACGATTTTCGTGTTTGAAGTAATCACTTCTTTGACTGTTTCAAGTGAAATAGTACCGTCTTCTTCAAGCGGGATATATTTCAATGTCGCACCGGTTGCTTTAGCTACTTGCTGCCATGGAATGATATTACTATGATGTTCCATCATACTGATAACAATTTCATCACCAGCTTTTAGGTTAGCTTTCCCGTAGCTGGCAGCAATTGTATTAATCGAAGTCGTTGTCCCTCTTGTAAAGACAACTTCTTCGATGGATTTCGCATTAATGAACTTTCTTACCTTTTCACGTGCTCCCTCATAAGCATCCGTGGCCATCGTTCCAAGTGTGTGAACACCACGGTGTACATTAGAGTTATACCGCTTGTAATACTCATCAATAGTCTGAATAACGGATGCTGGCTTCTGCGAAGTTGCGGCACTGTCCAGATATACTAATGAATGACCATTGACTTTCTCATTTAAAATTGGGAAAAGTTCTTTAATATTCGTTGGAATCATTATTTAACTTTCCTTTCAATTACCTCAGTCAACTGCTTTTTAACAGCTTCAACAGGTAATTGATTTACTACTGGGGCAAGGAACCCATGGATAATTAAACGTTCTGCTTCTGTTTTACTGATCCCTCTGCTCATTAAATAATAAAGCTGAATTGGATCCACACGGCCTACAGAAGCTGCGTGTCCAGCTGTTACATCATCTTCATCAATTAACAGAATAGGGTTTGCATCCCCACGTGCTTTCGGACTAAGCATTAATACTCTGGATTCCTGTACAGCATCAGCTTTAGTGGCACCATGTTCAATCTTACCGATACCATTAAAAATGGAGGATGCTTCATCCTTCATAACACCGTGCTTCAGGATATATCCATTTGAGTTTTTACCAAAATGAACAACTTTAGTTGTAAAGTTTTGAGTTTGTTTACCAGTACCAACCACTACTGTTTTAGTATCACCATATGAACCATTACCATGTAGGTTTGTAATATTCTCTGAAATAGTATTACCATCGTTCATTAAGCCCAATGCCCATTCCACTCGTCCATCATTTCCTACATATGCATTACGGTTTACATAGGTTTTCATATCTTTAGATAATGTATCAACTGCACCATATTTAACGACCGCATTGTTGCCGACGATAACCTCAGAAATGATATTTCCAATAGTCTCTTTGCCGTCAACCAATGAAATATAGTTTTCAACGTACGTTACGGAGCTGCTCTCTTCAGCAACAACAAGTACGTGATTATATAATTCAGTCTCAGCATTATCAATCATGAAGATAGCCTGGATGGGTTCTTCAATAACCACGTTGCGTGGGATATAAAGAAAAGCTCCACCATTAAAGAGTGCTGCATGTAAAGCTGTAAGCTTATTCGTTTTTACAGGAACACTTGTAGTCATGAAGTATTTTTGCAAAAGTTCAGGATGTTCTTTAGCAGCAGTCCTGATATCTGTAAAAATAACACCTTTATCTTTAAGTTCCTGAGATACTGTCAAATAAGCAGCTGTATTGTTTCGTTGTACATACAAACTTCTGTTCTCATCAGGATTGATCAGCTTTTTCACGTCTTCAGCAAGTTCATCAATAGATGTAAATGTCTCGCTTGTAACGGAGTTCACTTTCATATCCTCTAATTGCCATTTATCAATCTTCGTTTTATCAGGTCTCGGCATAGGTAGCTCAGCTGAGGCAGAAAGGGCGTCTAAACGGAAGCTTTCAAGCCAGGCAGGCTCACTATGTGCTTTTGAAAAAGATGATACAACATCTTTTTCGAGTAATGTAGTTTCGATTGTCATAACGATCCTCCTATTGCTTATGCTTCAATTCCTACTGTTTCGTCTTCAATACCTAATTCTTTTTTAATCCAGTCATATCCTTCTGCTTCTAAGCGTTGCGCTAGTTCTGCTCCACCGGATTTCACGATTTTACCTTGCATCATTACGTGAACATAATCTGGAGTAATGTAGTTCAATAAGCGTTGATAGTGAGTAATCATTAGGCAGCCAAAATCTTCGTTTCTCATTTGGTTGATTCCTTTGGAAACAACTTTCAGCGCATCAATATCTAAACCGGAGTCGATTTCATCAAGAATCGCAATGGCTGGTTGCAGCATTAATAATTGAAGAATTTCATTACGTTTCTTTTCACCGCCGGAAAAGCCTTCATTTAAATAACGTTGAGCCATATCTTGATCCATTTCTAATAGATCCATTTTTTTATCCATTTCTTTAATGAATTTCATTAAGGAAATTTCGTCTCCTTCTTCACGTTTACTGTTAATAGCAGAACGCATGAAGTCGGCATTAGTAACCCCAGTAATTTCACTTGGGTATTGCATTGCTAAAAATAGACCGGCACGAGCACGTTCGTCAACTTCCATTTCAAGAACATCTTCACCGTCCATTGTGATGGAACCACTTGTTACTTCATATTTTGGGTGACCCATGATAGCAGATGACAATGTAGATTTTCCTGTACCATTTGGCCCCATAATTGCATGGATTTCTCCACCTTTAACTTCAAGGTTTACCCCTTTAAGAATCTCTTTACCTTCTATTGAAACATGTAAATCTTTAATTGTAAGAACTGAACCAGCCATTCTTATACCTCCAATATATAGTCATCTAAAGTTTTAGATTATTTCTATTCTCAATTTATTCTCATTACAATCTTATAACAAATCAAATCTAGATTCAACTTTTTGAAACGAGAAAATTACATAAAATGGACATAATATTTTAACATAATACTTAGCTTTACTGACATTATAATGTTAATTTTCACGAAAGAAAAGAACCAGCATGATCTTTACCAACCACCCTGATTTTAAAGACGGCAGTAACATTTTTGCACTAATTGAAAACATAAAAACAGGTAGAAGGAGAAATTGATTTTTCTTCCGCTACCTGTTTTTATGATTATCACTTTTAGAATTATTCACTTTATCACTTGATTCATTTACCCATGTACTCTTCTATTCACATCATTTAAGATTTGATTACTCTTCATATAACTACGTTCACGCTTCTCTTCTACTTTCATACGCACTTCAAGATTCTGACTGTAAACTTCATAGCCAACTCCATGTGCCTGCCTCATCGCTTTTTCCATTTCATCTGTTACTCTAAGCTGTAACTGATTGTCAAAGATAATGAATCATTCCTTTCCATTTATTATAATAAGGGTATCACTTTGCAGAAGAACCCTCAAAGTCTATATACCACACTGAGCACATCTTAAAAGTGATATTGCGTATTTCTTCTAGGAAATCCTTGATTATCCTGAAAAATAATACCAGAGAAGAAAATAATTCATTGGAAAAGCATCTTATAATACACCTATTATATGATAAAAAAGGTGCAGCTAAATGAATAGCTGCACCTTTTTTGTCTATTATTTATTTGATGGGATAACGGACCCTTTGTAGTTTTCATTAATGAAATCCTGGATATCTTTAGAATGAAGAACTTCAACCAATGTTTTAATTTCTTCCTTATTCTTATCCTCAGATCTAACAGCAATAATGTTTACGTATGGATTATTATCAGCACTTTCCAATGCAATCGCATCCTCAGCTGGTACAAGATCCGCTTCAATGGCATAGTTGGAATTAATCAGTACTGCATCGCCTTCATCATTATTGTAAACCTGCGTAAGCATAGGTGCTTCAATATCCGTTTTAAACTTTAAATTCTTCGGATTTTCCGCAATATCATCCACAGTTGCTTTAGTTTTATCAATGCCTTCTTTTAGCTTTATTAAGCCTTCTGTTTCCAGCATAGATAACATACGTCCATGATCAGCTACTGAGCTGCTCATAATGATGCTTGCGCCTTTTGGTAGGTCATCCAGGCTGTCGTATTTTTTAGAATAAACACCAATCGGTTCAATATGGATTCCGCCTGCATTGGCGAAATCATACCCATTATCCTTCACTTGACTCTCAAAATAAGGGATGTGTTGGAAATAGTTAGCGTCAATTGAGCCATCTTCCAATGCTTTATTCGGCATTACATAGTCTGTAAATACTTCAACTTCAAGTTTAATACCTTTTTCTTCAAGAAGAGTTGCTGCTTCTTCCAATATTTCTGCATGTGGAACATTTGATGCGCCAATTTTAATCGTTTTTAGTTCTTTGTCCCCGGAATTGGATTCATCTCCTGATCCACCGCAGGCTGCCAATAATAGGGTTAATCCTAAAACAAGTATGAACGATAACTTTTTCACTTTGGTTTCCTCCCTAGCGCTTATCTAATTTTCTTGTTATAAAATCTCCAATAAATTGGAGAATAAACACAATAATCAATACTAAAATAGTAGCAACAATCGTGACATCTGTCTGTCCGCGGCTAAACCCTTCCAAATAGGCAAGGTTTCCAAGTCCGCCCGCACCAATCATACCTGCCATCGCTGTATAACCTACAAGCGCAATTGCCGTAACTGTGATACCAGAAACAAGTGCAGGCAGAGATTCAGGAATTAGCACCTTCCATATGATTGTAAAGGAAGTGGCCCCCATCGATCTTGCTGCTTCGATTACACCTTTATCAATTTCACGCAATCCAATCTCAACCATTCGCGCATAGAATGGAGCAGCACCTATAATTAAAGCTGGCAAAGCCGCATTGACACCGATAATACTTCCTACTAATGCCTTTGTGAAAGGAATTAACAACACGATTAGAATAATGAATGGAATGGAACGGAATATGTTAACGAAAGCACCTACAATTCCGTAAATCACTTTGTTTTCCCACATATTCCCCTTTGAGGTCAAGAATAATAGCAGACCCAATATAATTCCAAGGAAAAAAGTTGCGATTAATGAGACACCTGTCATATACAAGGTTTCCCATGTCTTTTCATAAATTCGTTCCCAAACTACATTTGGTAATAATGTTTCCATCATTCTGAAATCACCTCCACACCAATTTCCTGATTGTGGAGATAGTCAATCGCTTTCGCCACTTCAGCAGCATCACCGTCTACATGAATAAATAACGTTCCATAGGACCCGTGCTGAGTCTGCGAAATTTTACCCTGTAATATGTTTACATTGATTTTGTAAGAGCGGATAACCTCTGATAAAACAGGGGTTTCAGCTGATTCGCCAATAAAGGATAATTGTACAACTTTCCCCGTCGGATATTCAGCAAGCAAATGCTCAATCGTCTCTTTCGTTTCTTCTGGCTCAGTCACTTGCTGTACAAATCGTTTAGTAATCGGAGCATTTGGTTTTTTAAATACATCAAGTACTTTTCCGCTCTCGACCACTTTCCCCATCTCCATCACAGCAACGCGATGACAGATTTTACGAATAACATGCATTTCATGTGTAATTAATACGATTGTCAAGCCAAGTCTTTTATTTATATCAACGAGCAAATCCAAAATATCGTCTGTAGTCTGAGGATCAAGTGCTGATGTCGCCTCGTCACAAAGAAGAACCTGTGGATTGTTCGCTAATGCGCGCGCTATACCGACCCGCTGCTTCTGACCGCCGCTCAACTGAGATGGATAAGCATTTTCACGGCCATCTAATCCTACCAGACTTACAAGTTCCTTCACTCTTTCTTTACGTACCTTGCTTGGTACGCCCGCAATTTCTAAAGGAAACTCTATATTTTCGCTGACTGTCCTTGACCAGAGGAGATTAAAGTGTTGAAAAATCATACTTATTTCCATTCTGGCTTTTCTTAATTCAGCGCCTTTTATAGCAGCCATATCTTTGCCTGCCACCAAGACACTGCCTTCTGTTGGCTTCTCTAAACCGTTCAGCATTCTAATGAGGGTACTTTTTCCCGCACCGCTGTACCCAATAATTCCAAAGATCTCGCCTTTTTCAATAGATAATGAGACTTGATCCACTGCTTTGACAGCTGATGAACGTTTAAATGTTCCTGAGAAGGTCTTCGATACATCACGTAATGTAATCATGAAAAGTTCACCTGCTCTTTCTATCAACCTATAATTAAAGAATAACTTCAGTTAAACAAAAATGCCTTTCTGCGGAGGCAGAAAGGCATGATTTATTTATAACATGTTCCTTTCTCTCATCTCCCAGGATTTATTATCCTGTGTGAATTGGCACCTTTTCAATCATAAATGATTGCCGGTTGCCGGGCGTCAAAGGGCACTTCCCTCGGCCTCTCTTGATAAGAGTACTTAAACTATTCAATTAAATCTAACTGTCTGCTATCCTATCATGTTGAAGAAAGAACTGTCAACACCAAAGTCTGCATAGCATGTTCAATATTTATTTCACAACCACCTCAGTGGAAGCTATACCTGTTGCTTTTTCAATCGCAAGCTCCAATTCTTCAATTAGATCTTCTGCATGTTCAATTCCAACAGACAGTCTGATTAAATCCTCCTGTACACCTGATGCTTTTAATCCCTCTTCACTTAGTTGCTGATGAGTCGTGCTTGCCGGATGGATAATTAGGCTCTTTGCATCTCCCACATTGGCCACATGGGACCACAGTTCAACGGAATCAATCAGTTTTTTACCTGCCTCACGTCCACCCTTTATTCCAAAAACAACGACTGCTCCAGCACCTTTGGGTAAATATTTCTTCGTTTTTTCGTAATCAGGGTGATCTGAATCTCCTGGATACAAGACCCACGATACAGCCGGATGCTGTTTTAAATAGTCAACTATTAATCTCGTATTGGCTACATGCTCCTTCATCCTCACATGCAGAGTTTCCAATCCGAGAATAAATTGAAAGGCATTGTACGGGCTTAAGGAAGGACCTAAATCTCTCAACAGCTGAACTCTGGCCTTCACAATAAATGCTGCTGCACCAATTGCTTCACTGTAAATCAGATCATGATAGCTTGGATCGGGTTCAGTAAAGCCCGGAAATTTAGATGAATTCCAGTCAAACTTCCCTCCATCGACTATGACCCCGCCTAATGTGGTTCCATTTCCAAGCAGCCATTTCGTAGCTGAGTGTACGACGATATCCGCTCCAAACTCAATCGGACGGGATAAATAAGGAGTTGCAAATGTATTATCAATGATTAACGGAATTCCAGCTTCATGAGCAATTTCCGCCACCCGTTCAATATCAAGAACCTGCAGGCTTGGATTTCCAATCGTTTCTCCAAAAATAGCTTTGGTCTTTGATGTAATCGCTTCTCTAAAATTTTCAGTGTCACTTGGATCCACGAACCTTACGTTAATACCATACTTAGGGAGAGTATTGGCAAATAAATTGTAGGTTCCGCCGTATAGAGTGGACGCAGAGATAATTTCATCACCTGCTCCCGCAATATTTAGGATTGAGAGTGTTATAGCTGCAGCACCACTTGATACCGCTAAAGCTCCAATGCCACCTTCTAATTCTGCTATACGTTCTTCGAATACACTTGAAGTTGGATTATGGATTCTAGTATAAATATAGCCAGTCTCAGCTAATCCAAATAAATCCGCAGCATGATCTGTGTCTTTAAATAAATAAGCATTCGTCTGGTAAATCGGCACGCTTCTCGCTCCAGTTACCGAATCCTGCTGCAATCCTCCGTGTATACCTACTGTTTCAAACCGATACTTCTTTTCTTCATTTGCCATTCTACATCTCTCCATTTCATTTTAAGTAGAGAAGTGAGTAAATGAAAAAACCTCTTCACATAAGAAGAGGCAGGCATTTTCCATCTCTCCTTATCTCCCGGATTTATTTGTATCCGCAGGAATTGGCACCGTGTATTATAAAAATACCGGTTGCCGGGCTTCAACGGGCCAGTCCCTCCACCTCTCTTGATAAGAACCAAGTATTAAGTTGTTAAAACTATAGCATATGGAAAAATATGAGTCAATTGATTATTCAGAATTTTCGAATTAAATAACGAGGAGCTTCTTTTACTATAATAAATGCCTCCAGTTAGCCACTTAACAATCGTCTAATCGGTTGAGATTACAGGCTATTATAGAGAATTCTACAAATCAATTAAAACTTCTGACATAGACAGCGTAAAATAGAAACAGCACCTTTAAAAGATTCTAGTTAAATATTCATCGACATATTTCCTGAGAAATAACTGCTCTTATTCTGTAATTCTCTTTAATTGATCAACAAGATAGGGAACTGAGTGGAAGGCATAGATTTTCTCGATTAGCTGGTTATCCTTGATTAAAATGAGGCATGGTACACTTTGAATTTGATATTCTTCTGCAAGTTCCTTAGCATAGTTAAGATTGACTTTTTCCAAAGAGGCATTTGGGAGGACTTCCTTTGCAATATCAAGCATTTTACCTGCTAATTGACATGTTCCGCAAAGAGGAGTAAAAGTATAGATCGCTTTATTTATCGTGGTTTGATTGTTCATTTTTCATTACATCCTTCATTTGTTTTAAAAATTCGGCTTTTACATCTATATTGGCTGCCAAAAGAACCGTTGCTAAATGATATCTTGGCGCATTAGCAACTTCACGGTATGTACGATCAATATATATGTGAGATGCATTTGGCATTTCTCGTCTTAACTGTTTTCTCAGCTTTTCTCCGGATTCATCTGCATCAGCCAAAATATACACGTCTCTCTGTTCAAGTTCGTCTACTAATTCATCCATTTTCGATAGACTGATGGTTCCATTTGTACATCTTATATCGACAGATTCGTTAAGTACAGATTGTATTTTTTGGCGGTCGGTAGAACCTTCCACAATAATTACTTTCTCACTTTGAGCATCCTGCATGATTGATCACCTTTTATTAGGAGAGTACGTTCTATGTGATTGGACAATTGCCTTCGTCTTTTTCATTATATGTATCTTACCCTAACATAGTGGAAAGTAACAATTGATCTAAAAACATAATAAAAAGGAAAGAAGCTGACGAATGACCCCAAACTTCTCCCCTCTATTGACTACTCTTCTTTAGTCGCTGTTTCGTATTGGCCAGCATCCATTAATTCATCATATTCGCTGATTTCGGATGGTTCAACAACTACCATCCATGCTTTTTCATATGGAGATTCATTAACATATTCTGGACTATCCGCTAATTCTTCATTTACTTCAACAACTGTCCCACTGATTGGCGCATACAATTCAGATACTGTCTTAACTGATTCTACACTGCCAAACGGTTCATTACGGGTCAATTGATCACCTATTTCCGGTAGTTCCACAAATACGATGTCTCCCAATTCTTTTTGAGCAAAATCAGTTATTCCAATTCGAATCTTACCATCCTCTTGTTTAACCCATTCATGCTCAGCTGTATAACGTAATCCCGCTGGAATGCTCATGATTTAATCCCCCCAAAATGTATGTATGGTTCCTATTTATCATGACATCAAACTGGTTATTTGACAATTGTTTCATGCCCAGATTTTCTGGTAATTTACCTCTTTGAATCCTACTGTTACTTTTTCTCCATCAAATGCGATTGGGCGCTTGATTAGCATCCCGTCTGATGCAAGCAAGGTAAGAATTTCATCTTCAGACATATCCTTCACTTTATCTTTTAACCCAAGTTCTCTGTATTTCATCCCACTTGTGTTAAAAAATTTCTGAAGAGACAATTCACTTTTTTGATAAATTATTTCTAGCTCTTCTTTCGATGGAGGATTTTGCGCTATATCAACTTCTTGATAGGATATTCCCTTTTCATCAAACCATTTCTTTGCTTTTCTGCATGTCCCGCATTTAGGATACCAGTAAAATGTAATCATCGTTTTATCACCTCAATTGAAGCATACCACATTTTTTCATCTATCTTAAACGGATATACTTCTGCTCTAGAAAAGGTAACAGGTCTAACATAGCAGGAAAAGAAAAAGCCTGGTTTTCACCAGGCCTCCATAGTATAAAGGATTAAACAGTGTAACGCTCAGCATCAACTAACTTTTCTGAAGCTTCACGTTTAAGTGCGATTACATTGATTGGTGTGAAACGTGTGAATTTACGTAAAGCTGATGTCATCATACGTAATGTATCACCAGTTTCTGTTGCCACTAATGTTTCTTTAGCATGCTTCTCGATTTCGCCAAATGCTTCCTGGCAGAAGATTTGAGTATAAAGAAGTTTTTGTTTGTTCTTTTCTAAGCCATCTTTTTTGATTGCTTTTTCTGTACGAAGAACAACTGATTCCATCGCATAAACGAAAGAAGCAATATCCGCAATATTAACAAGAATTTCTTGTTCTTTTTCCAGCTCAGTACCATATTTTTGCGCAGCCAATCCTGCAATCATAATACCAATTTTCTTAGCATTTTTCACAAGATGTTTTTCTTGATCAAGTGGCTCTGTACCTGGCTCTTCAGGCATTAGCATCATGAGTCCTTCAGAAAGTTCCTGTGCTTTTTGTAATAACGGCAATTCACCTTTTAAAGCTTTTTTCAGGAATGTACCTGGTACAAGCAGACGGTTAATTTCGTTTGTTCCTTCAAATATACGGTTAATACGAGAATCACGGTACATTCTTTCAATTTCATACTCAGCCATAAATCCATAGCCTCCATGAAGCTGAACCGCTTCATCCACAACATAATCTAAAACCTCGGAAGCAAAGAACTTATTTAAGGAGCATTCGATTGCATATTCAGCAATTGATTTTGCTACTTCTTTCCCATCTTTTACTTCTTCATCACTTAGGCGGCTCATTCTTTCCTCGAATAAACCAACTGTCCTATAGACGGAACTTTCAGCTGCGTATATTTTGGAAGCCATTGTAGAGAGCTTTTCTTTTGTTAAATTAAATGAAGAGATTGGTGTTTTAAACTGTTGGCGTTGATTAGCATACGTAGCAGCTAATTCAAATCCTCGTTTGGAAGCACCAACAGCTCCTACTCCCAATTTATAACGACCGATATTCAAAATGTTAAAGGCAATTACATGACCTCTTCCTGCTTCTCCCAATAGGTTCTCAACAGGTACTTCTGCATCCTCAAGAATTAATGTTCTAGTTGAAGAGCTCTTAATCCCCATTTTCTTTTCTTCCGGTCCAGTAGACACACCTGGATACTCTCTTTCTACGATAAATGCAGAGAATTTGTCACCGTCGATTTTTGCATATACGACAAATACATCAGCAAAGCCTGCATTTGTAATCCATTGTTTTTCACCATTTAAGACATAGTGAGTTCCTGCTTCATTCAATTTTGCTGTTGTCTTTGCGCCAAGTGCATCAGAGCCTGAGCTTGGTTCTGTTAAGGCATAGGCTGCTAGCTTTTCCCCGGTAGCCAATAATGGAAGGTACTTTTGTTTTTGTTCTTCGTTACCAAACAAAACGATTGGCAAGGAACCAATACCAACATGTGCTCCATGAGAAATAGAGAAGCCTCCTGCACGGGATAGTCTTTCTGAAATAAGGGCGGAACTAACTTTATCCAAGCCTAATCCACCGTATTCCTCCGGTACATCTGCGCCCAATAGACCCAGTTCTCCAGCTTGTTTCAATAGTTTTACAGAACGGTCAAACTCATGATCCTCTAAATATTCCACCTGAGGCAATACTTCATTTACTAAATAATCCTCAGTCGTTTTTGCAATCATTTTATGCTCATCTGTATAGTCCTCAGGTGTAAACATATTCTCTGCTTCAATATCCTCAATTAAAAACGCTCCGCCTTTTAACACTTCTTCTGTTTGATTAGCCATTTTTCTTCCCCCTTATTTAGAGATGACTGGGCTCTCGTTGCCAATCATCTCATCGCTTATAACTTTTTATGCTAATAATTCAAATACTCCAGCCGCGCCCATTCCTCCGCCAATACACATCGTTACGACTCCAAATTGCTCATTTCGTCGTTTCATCTCGTGAAGGAGACTCAAGGTTAATTTAGCTCCAGTACACCCAAGTGGATGTCCTAATGCAATGGCACCGCCATTTACATTCACCCTCTCCTCATCCAATCCAAGTTGACGAATTACCTGAATGGATTGGGAAGCAAACGCTTCATTCAATTCGAATAATCCAATATCAGATAAACTTAATCCTGCCAGCTTAAGAGCTTTTGGAATTGCTTCTACCGGACCGATTCCCATAAGTTCCGGCGGCACTCCTGCGACTGCAAAAGAACGAAATTTTAAAAGTGGCTTGAAGCCATCCGCCTCGGCTTTTTCCCGATCCATCAGTAATACCGCTGCTGCTCCATCACTGGTTTGTGAAGCATTCCCGGCTGTTACTGTTCCTGTGAGTGAAAATGCAGGCCTCAGTCTAGCAAGCACTTCCGTTGTTGTCCCTTCTCGTACTCCTTCATCTGTTGTAAATTGAACGGAGCGCTCTTTTAATTTATTGTCTGATCCTACTTGACGAAAAGTGACATCAACAGGAACGATTTCATCTTCAAATTTCCCATCCCGAATGGCCTGTGCTGCTTTTTGGTGACTGCGTACTGCAAAGGCATCCTGGTCTTCACGGGTAATCCCAAATTTCTTAGCAACTTCTTCAGCCGTATGTCCCATACCCATATAATATTCAGGAGCTGCTTCTGCCAGTTTCGAATTGGGACGAACTACATGTCCCATCATCGGAACCATACTCATCGATTCAACCCCACCGGAAATGACCGTTTCAGAATGTCCGAGCATAATTCGCTCTGCTCCATAAGCAATGGATTGCAGTCCTGATGAACAGTAACGATTGATCGTTATAGCGGGTACATTGTATGGTAAACCTGCCAAGGCACCGATATTACGAGTCACATTGAGCCCTTGCTCTGCTTCAGGCATAGCGCATCCAAAGATCATATCATCAATTGGTCCATCGTAATTTTCTGCTCGTTTTAGCGTTTCCTTTACTACTAATGCACCTAAATCATCTGGTCGAACATTTGCAAGAGTTCCTTTTTTGGCTCTGCCTACCGGGGTTCTGGCTCCGGCTACAATCACTGCTTCTCTCATGCCAATCCTCCTCTTAATCACTCAAAATACGGATCTATTAATTGCGTAATGGTTTTCCTTTAACAAGCATATGTTGCATGCGCTGCTGTGTTTTTCCTTCTTGGACAAGGCTGATAAATGCTTCTCTTTCTAAATCAAGTAAATACTGTTCATCTACTTCTGTTCCATAAGGCACTTTACCGCCAGCTAAAACATAGGCAATTTTTTGGGCAATCTTCAAATCATGCTCTGAAATATAGCCTGAATACAGCATGGATTGCGCTCCTAGTAACAGAGCCGCATAACCAGGTTCTCCTGATACCGGAATTTTTTTGCGCACCGGTGGCTTATAACCAGTATCATGTAAAGCAATAACAGCCTGTTTCGCATCGTATAACTGATGATCCGGATTAAAGCTGATTCCATCGTTACTATTCAGGAAGTTATTCTCTCTTGCTTCATCAGCGGAAGTAGATACTTGGGCAGTAGCAATCGTTTCAAACACTTTAATAGCAACTTTAGTAATATCGAAATCAATACCATTCGGTAAGCTATCCAGATGTTTAATATACAGCTCTTTATTTCCGCCTCCGCCAGGCAACAAACCGACACCCGTCTCAACCAATCCTATATATGACTCAGATGATGCCTGGATTTTTGCGGCTGGCAAGCAAATTTCAGCTCCTCCGCCAAGCGTCATATTAAATGGCGCAGCGACAACCGGTTTATTGCTGTATTTAATATTCATCATTGCTTGCTGGAATTGACGTGTAATCATTTCTACATCAAATATATTGTCGTCCTGTACTTCCATTAAAATCATGGCCAGGTTGGCTCCAACGCAGAAGTTTTTGCCCTGGTTTCCGATAACTAATCCTTTGTAGTTTTTATCCACTTCTTCAATTGCATAATTGATCATTTGAATAATATCAAAGCCAATCGCATTATTCGGAGAATGGAATTCTAGCAAAGCCACACCATCACCAATATCAATCAGGCTCGCACCGCTATTTTTCTTAATGACCCCTTTTTGTTTCTTAATCAACTTCAGATTTATGATTTTTTCGTTTACTTCAACCTCTTGATATTCACCATTTGCATAATAAAGGGTTCCGTTATCCCCTTCTTTATAGAAGGTTGTGTTACCGTTTTCAATCATTTGTGTGATCCATTCAGGAATATTGCGTCCTTCCTCCTGCATCCTGGCAACGGATTTCTCTAGGCCAATTGCATCCCAGGTTTCAAATGGTCCAAGCTGCCAACCGAATCCCCATTTCATGGCCTGATCGATTGCAACAATATCATCGGCAATGTCGCCAAGTAGTTCTGCTGAATAGAGTAAAGTAGGGCTGATTACATTCCATAGCAATTCACCGACACGATCTTTCGCATAAATAAGCGCTTTCAATTTTCTCGCGGCGCCTTTCTCCTGCTTTACCATATCAAGCGAAGGTGCTTTTAGCTTTTTACGCTCTACATATTCCAAAGTGGATGGGTCAAGCTCCAGTATTTCTTTCCCTTTTTTCAGGAAGAATCCCTGCCCTGACTTACTTCCCAACCAGCCGTTATCAAGCATCTTTTTCATAAATTCAGGTACTTCAAATACAGATTTTTCTTCCTCATTATCTACATTGTCATAAACATTTTTAGCTACATGCGCGAATGTATCCAGTCCCACTACATCCAGCGTACGGAAGGTTGCACTCTTTGGACGGCCAATTAAAGGACCAGTTACAGAATCTACTTCCCCGACACTGTAGCCGCGCTCCATCATTTCACGAACAGTTACCAATAAACCGTAAGTCCCAATGCGATTACCGATAAAATTCGGGGTATCTTTAGCAATTACAACCCCTTTTCCTAAAACATCTTCTCCAAATTGTTTCATCGCTTTAACTATTTCAGGCGATGTTGCTTCTGTCGGGATAATTTCCAAAAGCTTTAAATATCTAGGTGGATTAAAGAAATGAGTGCCAAGGAAATGTTTGCGGAAATCTTCTGAACGCCCTTCCGCCATTGCCTCAATGGAAATTCCGGATGTATTTGAACTAATAATACTGCCCGGCTTTCTATATTCGTCAATTTGTGAAAACACACTTTGTTTAATATCAAGTCTTTCAACAACGACCTCAATAATCCAGTCGCAATCATTAATTTTTGACAAGTCGTCTTCAAAGTTTCCTGGCTCAATTAAAGATAAATTTTTCTTGGAGGTTAACGGTGCAGGTTTTTGTTTAAGTAGTTTTTGAATGGACATTTGAGCCAATCGATTACGGACTTGCTTGTCTTCAAGAGTTAGCCCCTTTTTTCCCTCATCCGCGGTAAGTTCTCTTGGAACAATATCCAATAGCTTAACCGGAATTCCAATGTTGGCTAAATGTGCTGCAATCCCTGAACCCATGACACCTGATCCAAGTACAGCTACTTTTTTAATTTTAAGGTTCAACATTAATCCCCCTTTAATTTGAATGAATACTCATTCATTTTTATGACAAAAAAATATGGAATAAAAATCCTACATCTTTAACTATAAAAGATTTTCGAAAATTCCGCAATTAAAAAAGCCATAAAAATGGTAATTTGTTAGAAAGTTTTTATTTGGTCAAACTACTACTGGAGGTGAATTTAATGGCGAAGCTTAAAAAGAATCCAAGCAAAGAAGGAGTCAGTGCGGCAAGTGTAAAAGGCAATGCTGGTCCGCACCATGAAAAACATTATAATAAGGTAAACAGCCAAAATAACCAGTTTAAAAAATAGTCTGCACCTGTTTTATACTATGTACAAGGCGTACTTTTTCGCTCCTATTAAACGCACATAAAATACCCCAAATCTAATGATTTGGGGTATGTGTTTCATCATTATGCCATTACTGTCTCTTCCTGCATAGATATAATCGTTCCCGCATTTCCTTTCAATGCATCTAATGCTTTTTCGAGAGATGTAATAATAGTAGTACGGCCAGGTCTTGATTCTGCAAATTGAATAGCAGCTTCTACTTTAGGAAGCATACTGCCCGGTGCAAAGTGACCTTCTTCAGCCAATGCCTTTATTTCATTGGTTGAAATAGATTCCAGTTTTTGCTGATTAGGCTGATTGTAGTTTATGTAGATATTGTCTACAGCAGTCAAAATAATTAATGAGTCTGCATCCACTAATTCTGCTAACTTCTCAGAAGCAAAATCCTTGTCGATTACTGCCTCAACACCAATCAACTCGTCGTCAGATTGCATAACTGGGATACCGCCGCCTCCTGTAGAAATAACAATTTTTCCACTTTCCACAAGACTATTAATGCTCTTATGCTCCAGGATGCTGACCGGTTTCGGTGAAGGAACGACTCTTCTCCAACCTCTGCCTGCATCTTCCTTAAAGGAAGCACCAGTCTCCTGGATCAATTTCATCGCTTCCTCTTCTGTATAAAAAGGACCAATCGGTTTTGTAGGATTCTTGAAGGCGCCATCGTTTTCATCAACTACGACCCTTGTTACAATGCCCACTACATCTTTATGAATTCCTCTTTTGCTTAGGGCTTTGTCCATGGCATTTTCCAACCAGTATCCAATCATACCTTGTGACATCGCTCCGCAAGTATCAAGTGGCATTGCTGGATTTTTCTCTGAATCAGCCGCTTTTTGCTGAAGAAGGATATTTCCTACTTGTGGACCATTACCATGCGAAATGATAATATCCATTCCATTTTCAACAAGCGTTGCAAGCTGTTCAGCTGTCTTTTCTAGTGCCAGCTGTTGAGCCTTTGCACTGGCATCTCCGGATTGAATGGCATTACCGCCTAAAGCTATCACTACTTTTTTTCTTTCCATAGTTGATTCAATACCTCCAAAAATCAGTCTGTATTTAGAACTCATTAAATGGAAATAGTTCCATTGATCAATCCAACAATCGCCATACCGGCAAATACAACAAACGCTGCTGCAATAGCCAATTCTGTTTTCGTAAATACTTGTTTAATATTCGCTTCTTTCTGTACAGCTCTGTAAATCAGGATACCTGGTGCATATAAAAGCATGGTTAATAGTAAGTATCCAATACCGGCTGCATAAACCATCCAAACACCATATACACTTGCCACAATACCAACAATAATGTTTTTCACGCGATCTGCGGCAGTATCTTGTAAGGAATATTTCAATTGATAGAATGCTGTAAATGCATACGGAATTAAAATAGCTGAAGATGCCAATGAAAATGCAAAGTTATAAGCTTGCTCAGATACAAGGAATGTCAATAGGAACACTTGAATCAGACCATTTGTAATCCATAAAGAATTAGACGGAGCCCCATTTTTATTAACTTTTGCAAACCATTTAGGGAATAATTTATCCTTACCTGCTAAGTAAGGAATCTCGGATGCCAGCAATGTCCAGCCCAACCAAGCACCTAGGACAGAGACTATTAATCCAAGATTGATGAATGTTGCTCCCCATGGACCTACCATTTCTTCAAACACATATGCCATAGACGGATTAGCCAAACCGGCTACTTCTGCACGATTCATTGCACCGATAGACATAATATTAATTAATACGTAAATGATTAACGTACTAATCAAACCAATGACAGTCGCTTTACCAACATCCTTTTTGTCTTTCGCACGGCTGGATAAAACAACCGCTCCTTCAACCCCAATGAACACCCAAAGTGTTACAAGCATAGTGCTCTTTGTTTGGGACATAACATCACTAAATTTGAAGCCAGCACCAGTTCCCCAGAAGTCGTCTAAGAAAATATCCGCATTAAAAGCAAAAATACCAATAATGATAAATAGGAAAATAGGAACTAATTTTGCAATTGTTGTTATTGTATTTACAAGTGTTGCTGAGTGAACTCCTCGTAAAACTAAAGCATGCACAGCCCATAGCAATACGCTGGCACCAATGATTGCAGCTATGTTTTGTCCACCTTCAAACATAGGGATAAAGTAACCAATGGAAGAGAACAAAAGTGTAGCGTATGCTACGTTACCTAACCATGCAGACAGCCAGTAACCCCAAGCACTGTTGAATCCCATAAATTTACCAAATCCAGCTGAAGCATAGCTGTAAACTCCACCATCAAGATCCGGTCTTTTATCATTCAAGTTTTGGAAAGATAACGCTAGCGCGACCATCCCTATACCAGTAATTGTCCATCCTAAAATAATTGCACCGGGAGAAGCTGCACCAGCCATATCTGAAGCAAGGTTAAATGCTCCTCCTCCAATCATAGAACCTATAACAATGGCAATTAAGGCAAATAAGCCAATCTTTTTATCTTCTGCCATTTTTTCTTCACCTCGTTAATTTGATAATGGTAGCAGGGAATTGTGTAGAACCAATTCCCTGCTCATCTACTTATTCAATATTTCCTAATGTCAATGCCATTACAGATTTGATTGTATGCATTCTGTTTTCAGCTTGATCAAATACTTTGGAATGCTTGCTGCGGAAGACTTCATCTGTAACTTCCATTTCAGCTAATCCGTGCTCTTCATGAATCGCACGACCATAAGAAGTTTCTAAGTCATGGAATGCCGGTAAGCAGTGTAAGAAGATCACGTTGTCATTTCCAGTCATTTTGATCATATCCATATTCACTTGATATGGAGCTAATAAAGCGATACGTTCTGCGAACTTGTCTTCTTCTCCCATTGATACCCAAACATCTGTGTAGATAACATCAGCGCCGGATACTGCCTCTTCAACATTAGATGTGATTGTTACACGGCCTTGGGACTCTTTTGCTAATTCCTTAGCAAGTTCAACAATAGATGCTTCTGGGAATAAAGATTCCGGTGAACAGATACGTACATCCATACCAACTTTTGCACCGCCGACAAGTAAGCTGTTTGCTACGTTGTTACGGCCATCCCCAACGTATACGAATTTAACGCCTTTTAAGTGGCCTACATTTTCTTTCACTGTTAAGAAGTCCGCTAAAGTTTGAGTTGGATGCCATAAATCTGTAAGACCATTCCATACAGGAACTCCGGAGTGCTCAGCCAAAGATTCCACTTTTGCATGTTCAAAGCCACGGAATTCGATACCATCAAACATACGGCCTAAAACTTTAGCAGTATCTTCAATAGATTCTTTTTTTCCAAGTTGGATATCATCTTTTCCAAGATACTCAGGATGAGCGCCTAAATCAGTACAAGCTACCGTAAAAGCACAACGTGTACGAGTTGATGGTTTTTCAAATAATAAGGCAATATTTTTACCTTCCATATAACGGTGAGGAATGCCTTGTTTTTTCTTTTCCTTTAACTCAGCAGCAAAATCAATCATGTGTAAGAATTCTTCTTCAGTGAAATCTTTCTCAGCCAAGAAACTTCTACCTTTAAGGTCTGGTCTTGTTTTAATCATTTTATATACTCCCTCCAACGATAACCTTTTAATCAACTAAATCTTTTATTAAATGTCTTCACGTACTAGAGGCATGCTCATGCAGCGTGGGCCCCCACGGCCACGAGACAATTCAGAGCTTTTGATTTCAATAACTTTTACACCATGTTTGCGTAAGCACTCGTTTGAGATATAGTTACGGTCATATGTAACAACTACACCAGGTGCAATCGCCAGTGTATTGGAACCATCATTCCACTGTTCACGTGGAGCTGCGATTTCATCTCCGTCACCACAAAGGATGATTTCAAGTTCAGGCAAGTTAAGCACTTCTTTTAAAGTCTCTTTAATGTCAGTACGGTGTGTGATATTTACATTAAATTCATCAGCGCCTTTTTCAAGGATGTAAATATTCATTTTACCGCCAGGTCCCTGAATCATCGGATGCATTGTAAATTTATTGTAGTCTACCATTGTAAATACAGTATCCAGGTGCATGAATGCACGGCAGCTAGGTATTTCAATAGCTATTACTTTCTTGAATTGATTTTGTTTATTCAAGATGCTAAGCGCGAATTTTTCGATTGCTTTAGCAGATGTTCTTGCTGAAACACCGATTGCGACTACTTCTGGGCTTAATACCAGTTCATCTCCCCCCTCAATTGGGTTATGATAAGTACGGTCAAGCCATACAGGAACATCTTTACCAGCAAAACGTGGATGATGCTTGATAATATATTCCATGAACATGGACTCTCTGCGTCTTGCAGGTTCGCGCATGTTATTAATTGTTAAACCGTTTCCGATAGCTGCTGCCGGGTCCCGCGTAAAATACAGGTTTGGCATTGGATCTGTATAGAATGGATAATGGTCTTCCATCAATTCATACAAATGTGTTTTTTTGCTGATCTCCAGTTCATTTTTGCGGATACCGGACATAATTTTGTCAACCATGTCTTCATTTGAAAATGATAATAAATACTCTTTAAGATTTTCAAATGTACCCTGTACCTTTGCATTGCTTTCTTCAAGCATGCGGCTAACAAATTCCTCTTTCACTTCAGGATTTGTAAGAGATTCTGCAGCAAGCTTCTCAAGGTATAAAACTTCTATTCCTTGATCTCTTAGTGTATTAGCAAAATAATCGTGCTCTTCCTGAATAATCGGCAAATAAGGAATATCATCAAACAATAGTCTCTCCAGATATTCCGGAGTAAGATTTTCTACTTCTTTTCCGGGACGCTTTAACATTACAGTTTTTAAAGTGCCGATTTCAGAAGTAACATGAATTGGATTTGTCATATTGCCTTTCCTCCTGCACACCTTATTTTTCTTACATTTTTAGTGTAAAGGAACGAAAAAAAGAGATTTGTGATTTTTTACACACAAAAAATGTGTAAATCCTCACATAAATCTCTTTAAATAGAAAAGTTTATGTATGAATATTCAATTAATTATTTTTAATTTCCTATTATTTCGCATAACTATGTATATTTTTTTGCATATCATACTTGAAATATAAAAAAATATTTCTTATAAATTTGCAACTGTTCTTAACCTTTCTTCCAGGGCCTCTGCTTGATGGATTGTACGGCAAATAATCATACAGGTATCATTCCCACATATAGTTGCCGCCTTCTCTTCCCACTCAAGTTCATCTAAAATTGCCCCAAATGAGTGGGCATGGCCAGGTAATACTTTTAGGATAATAAAATATTCTATTCTTTCAATATTTAATAATGCGTCTTGCATTTTTTTACGTAGTTTCATTGTGTCATTGTACTTATGATCTCCGATAAATCCATACTTCGTCCCTCCGGTCTTAGATGGATATTTTACCAGGCTTAATTCCCGGATATCTCGAGAAATGGTGGCTTGTGTAATATGCAACCCTTGCTTAGATAATTCTTCGACCAGCTGTTCCTGAGTTTTAATTTCATTATTCTGAATTACCTGCTTAATAATAGCGAGTCTTTTTTCCTTATTCATAATAAAATACTCCTTTTACTAAGTTCTATAATTCTATTTATACTCATTTGTGCATAGATGAGCAATATATTCATACAAAAGAATATTTTGTATTGACTTTCTATTCGGAATTTCTATACTATTTGTATATAAAATAATAAAGATAATATTTATGATGAAGAATAGTACTTAAAATACAAATTATAGCGAGCCGGGAATGGTGAGAGCCTGGTATTAATGGTTTTAAGGAACGCCCTTCTGAAATGCTCATTCGAACAACTTTAGTAGTTTGGGCCGGACTTTTCCGTTATAAAGTTAAGGTGGTTCATTAGAACAAGCAGAGTGGTACCGCGGGTTTACAGCCCGTCTCTTAAAGATTTTTAAGAGGCGGGCTTTTTTTATTATATTTTACTGGAGGCTGAGGATATGGATATAAAACTAGATGTAGCTTCTCATATGAATGAAGTACTAAAAGGTGACTTAAATCTTGAAACATGCTTGTCTTTGGTCGAAACCCCAAAGAACAAAGAGCATGGAGATTTGGCATTTCCCTGTTTCACTCTCGCAAAACTGTGGAAGCAATCTCCGCAGAAAATTGCAGTAACATTAGCTGACCAACTAAAGGATGAACGTTATGAGGATGTAAAAGCTATTGGACCGTATGTTAACTTTTTCCTCGATAAAAAGTCTATCAGTGAAAGAGTAATGAATACGATATTAACTGATCAACATCAGTACGGCACACTTTCTCTTGGACATGGTGAAAATATCGCAATTGATATGTCTTCACCCAATATCGCCAAGCCCTTTTCGATGGGGCACCTTCGCTCCACAGTAATCGGAGCCTCTATAGCCAATATTATTAAAAAATGCGGTTATACCCCTGTTAAAATTAATCACATTGGTGATTGGGGCACTCAATTCGGAAAATTAATTGTAGCCTATAAAGCTTGGGGAAATGAAGAAAAAGTTAAAAAGAGTCCCATCAGCGAACTTTTAAAGTTATATATTATCTTTCATGAAAAAGCCGAAACAGAACTTGAGCTAGAGCAACAGGGACGTGACTGGTTCAAAAAGCTGGAAGATGGGGACGAAGAAGCCACGAAATTATGGAAATGGTTCAAAGAAGAATCCCTGAAGGAATTCGAGAAAATATATGAGCTGCTTGGCATTCAATTCGACTCTTTTAATGGGGAAGCTTTTTATAATGATAAGATGGCAGAGGTTATAGAAATAATTGAGAATAGCGGCCTGCTTGTAGAAGATCAGGGTGCCATGGTAGTCAAATTAGAGGAAGAGGGATTAACACCTTGTTTAATCAAAAAATCCGATGGTGCGACTCTTTATGTAACACGGGATTTATCAGCTGCTTTATACCGTTACCGTACCTACGACTTTGCCAAGGCTGTATATGTAGTCGGAAATGAACAATCCTTACATTTTAAACAGCTTAAAGCTGTTTTAAAGAAACTTGGATTTGACTGGGCTGACGACATTTCACATGTACCATTCGGAATGATTATGAAAGACGGCAAAAAAATGTCGACTCGTAAAGGAAGAGTGGTCCTCCTCGAGGAAGTGCTGGCCGAATCAATCGAGCTTGCTCGTAAGAATATTGAGAATAAAAATCCTGATTTAAATAACAAAGATGAGGTTGCAAGACAAGTAGGCGTAGGAGCTGTTATATTCAACGATTTGAAAAATGACCGTATGAATAATATTGAATTCTCGCTCGAAGACATCCTAAAATTTGAAGGTGAAACTGGTCCCTATTTACAATATACAAATGCTCGTGCCCATTCTATTCTTAGAAAGGCCTTTACTCCTGCTAGTGCATCAGCAGGCTTGAGTGATGAATATAGCTTTGATATTGTAAAGCATTTGCTGGCATTTCCATCCGTGATTGAGCGGTCTTTCAAAAAAATGGAGCCATCCGTTATTGCTAAATACTTGATTGACTTGGCTCAATCATTTAATCGCTATTATGGACATATACGCATATTAGAGAATGACAGTGAATTGCAAAATCGCTTGGCTTTAATAAAATCAATTACCATCGTTCTTGAAGAAGGCATGCATTTATTAGGAATGGAAGCACCGCAGGAAATGTAATCCCAGCTAACCTTCAATAAAAAATATCGGAGAACCGCTTCTATGATACACGGTTCTCCGATATTTTCTATTAAGACCATTATGATTGAATTGTAAATTCAGGTACCCCTTCGAAAGCGGCTAATTCATCAGCTGTAAATTGCACTCTAATCTCTTTTTTTTCATGAACCTGTAAATAAGCTGTTACTTGTTTTTCTTTCTTTACCGAATCGGAAACAGGAAAATGCAACGTTACCTGCTGTGATTGATGCTCATAATTTTGCAGTATAATTTTGCATTCATACAGATTACCTTCATCCTGCTCTTCTATTGTACATTCGCTTTCCAAATATTCTATAGCATTAGCTCCATTCTCAGCAGCATAAATATACGTTTTGGCAGAAGTACTTAATAGACTGTTAATTACAAAAGGAATAGCAAACAATAAGACAACCAAGAATACCGGTTCAAATTTCATATATTTCTTTAAAATCTGAGGATGCTCCATAAATAGCCATTTCAAAAATAACAAGATTCCGCTGACCTGAATGATAATGGATACAATCCAAACATAAGAGACCCCAATCTCGGCTGTAACAGGAATAGAGTACGCTTGAAACAGTTGATGGCCTATAGTTTCATCCTGACCGGGCCATTTCAGTTGTAATACTAACCCCCAAATAAATATAACTGCTCCCAGTGTATGATAGGAAGTTTTGATCACATTACCCCTCCATCCCTTTAGTATAATATTCCTATTATAGTAGGGAGATGGAGAGATTTTCAATTAATCAGTTCATAAATTTTCCTCAAATAACTTCTTCTTCAAAATATTCAGGTTTATGAATATGAAGCATTCGATCTTTTATGGATAGAATCTGATCCTTCTTTAATTTATTTACGACCATACTTACGGTTTCTCTGGAGGTTCCGGACATAACAGAAATTTTGGTTGTTGTAATCGGACAGTTAATACGAATGACCCCTGATTCTTCTTCACCCAAATCATTCATTAAATAATCAATCGTATTCAACACTCTTACATGTGCACTAGGGGTCATAACGTTTTTAACTCGATTTTCTTGTACCGCAAGCAACTCATTGACTTGTAGGATTACTTTTTTAAGAAGTGCAGAGTTTTTTGCCACAATACTTTCGAATGCATCCGCTACCATATAGAAGACCCGAATATCTGTTTCTGCAACGGCACTGTGATTGTAGTCCTCATTTTTAAATAAGCCCATATAAGGAAAGACCGTGTTCTTTTTGACGTAACTTGTATATAATAAGCTACCCTGTTGATTCGATTTTTCAAGCATAACAAAGCCTTCAAGCAATATATATATCCTGAGTCTCGGATCTCCTTCAAAAAATAGATATTGACCCTTCTTATATGTTCTTTCATATATAAAAGGCTCCAGTTCTTTTATCTCTTTTTCTGATAAGCACGAAAATAGGTCAACTTGTCTTAATAATTGAATTGCTTTTGCTTTCATTCGAACACCCACTTATATGTATTGTTCAGTTTACTATCAATTCTTCTATTAAATTCAGCTTGCAAACAAAATATGTTTAGAGCTGATAACAATATAAAAATCCCTTTAAGGCAAGATTCTACTTAACCTTATTTCACTCCATTGACATTTAAATTATTTTACAAACATACCGGATGCTGATCGATTGGACCTTATCCTTGCAGTAATATAGTATGGGAGCGAGTAACCATACGTATGATTTGAATATAGTTTCTATTCTATTACTATCAAAATGTATAATATCTCTTCTTTAATATTATCAAAAAATTATATTAAAATAATTAAAAGTAGATAAAAAAACAAAAAAGTATGTATTTTTAATAAATTTATTATTAAAATACATACTTTTTTTAACTCTATACATATTTGTTTAATTGGAACGTCATTTACATTCTCGCAGCACTACTTATTTTTGCCTGATTCAATTCAACATTTGCTTCTTCTATAAGAATAGAGTAATCTAAATTGTCTGTCGCTACCCGTGTAGACGCTCCCATAGATACAGTGAAATCAATTATATTAGATGCTAATTTATTTTCATCTACAAGCTGAATAAGCCCATTTCTTAATTCGGCTTGCCTCTCTCTTATTTGTTTACCAAATAGTCCTGAAAAGATGACAGCAAATCTGCTTCCCTCTATATGAGCTACCACTCCCTCTCCGTTCACTGCCACGCATAATTTTTTAGATACTTCCATTAATACTTGGTCACTATAGGTAAATTCCTGATCTCTCCTATACTCCTTCGTATAATCAATTTCGATTAAATATAATGTAACAGGTGTTCCAGACTTTTTAGATTCAAGCCAAACCTCAGTTAAATAAGAATTAAAATAACGTCGATTTGGGATATTTAAAATATAATCTGTGAATGACATTTGCCGTAATTGTTCATTTTTTTCATTTAATAGTTTTATTGAATTAAATTGGTCAGTTATCTCACTGAATACGAGTACAACTGCTTCTATATGTTTATCTGCATTTAAAACAGGATTGGCACTAACTTCGAGCCAAATAGGCTGTTGAAATTTGAAATTTTTTATGCCTATAACTTCTTTTTCAACCGGTTTACACGTATTTAATGAAACCGATATTGGGATATCATTTTTATGCATTAGATTTCCATTTCTGTCTACGAGTCCCCATAGGCCATCAATCAATGATACAGAAGAAGCACTTTCAGCTGCTATTCCAAGGATCTCACTCCCAACTCGATTTATATCAATAATTTTCCCTTGGGAATCACTGATAATGATTCCATATAAAATCGAATTAATAGATTGTCCCCTCTCCATATCACCCACGTTTATTGGCTGTCTGGATATGTAATAGGATTGAAGACTAATAACAAAAATCAATAAACCAGAGAGGAGGATTGTTCCAAATTCCAAATGTTCATAATCAAATAGGATTACTATAAAATTCAAGCCTAATAACAAGAGAAACAGAGTGAGAAATACCGGATAATATCCTATAAATAAACCCGGTAATTTTCCATATGACTTTTGTCTCATTCATTCACCTTTTCTTTACATATTATTTATATAGTTCGCACTTATGTGGTTTTATATGACTATCTCTTTATTATAAAATAAAAAATAACAATAACTTCCATGTAACATATTCTTAAACTAAATATAAAATAGTAATTTATCATTCATAAAAAACATCTATTTTGAGCCATATTAGATTGTTATTAAACAAAAAATACCCCCTGCCGATTTAAGATCAGCAAGAGGTAT
Organism: Pradoshia sp. D12; assembly: GCF_008935075.1. Classification (NCBI taxonomy): domain Bacteria; kingdom Bacillati; phylum Bacillota; class Bacilli; order Caryophanales; family Bacillaceae; genus Pradoshia; species Pradoshia sp. D12. The sequence continues at coordinate 3,433,314 of NZ_CP044545.1, forward strand.
TCAATGTTAATTTCCTTATGAAGATGTAGAAAACATGTATTTCTTATGATGGTATCTTATGCTGAATATTAATCCGAGCGCCATCATATTGCCGAGCAATGAACTTCCCCCATAGCTTAAAAATGGTAAAGGAATACCGGTAATCGGCAGCAAGCCGATCGTCATCCCAATATTTTCAAACACATGGAAAGTCAGCATACAGATTACACCAACACATATATAGGTATTAAAATCATTTTTAGTTTCAAGTCCAATTTTTGTCATGTTATAGATCAATAAGAAGAATAAGCTGATGACAATACTTGAACCAAGGAATCCGTATTCTTCTCCAATGACAGCAAATATGAAATCTGTGTGACCTTCTGGCAAGTAAACTTCCCTATTTCCAAATCCCTTACCGGATGTGGTGCCGGATCCAATCGCTAATAGTGATTTAATTAACTGGTATCCTTCTGAGGAAGTATAGTTATACGGATCAAGCCATGCATATATACGCCCAAATTGATACTGTTTAACATGGAAATATTTCTCCATAATATTTGGATGCCATACAACGAGGTAAAAAATAACTCCAACTAACAGTGTGCCACCGCCAAATATCGGTAAAAGCAATTTCCAAGTGATACCCGATACAAAAATCATCCCAACCATAATCGCAATCATGACAAGAGAAGTACCCAAATCGGGCTGTTTCATGACAAGCAAAATCGGAATAGCTGTAGTAAGTACGATTTTACATAAAAGGATGAAGTCCGTTTGAAGTGTTTTAATCCGATGCTTCAAATGATGATTTTGGATAAGAGCCGCCAACGCCAAAATTAGAAATACCTTCATAAATTCCGATGGCTGAATTGAACCAATACCAGGAAATCTAAACCAGCTCTTTGCTCCATTGACAACTGGAGCAATACTTGTTGGTGCAATTATAATGGTCATCAATAGAAATAAGCCAAAGAAGTATAAATACCAGCTCATTTTTTTCATTTGGTCAGCATCAAATCTCATGATCACAAATGCAAGGCTGATTCCTACGATATACCAGACAATTTGCTTTACAAGAAAGTTTTCGGCATATTGACCTGTCGTTTGTGCACTATATATAGCCATACAGCTTGTTATAAAAAGCAAAAATACAATAAATAGAAGACCATAATCTATTCTCGACGTGAAATTTTTATTGTTAGACATGATAAACCACCATATTCATTACTAGTTAGGCCAGTAGCCATTTTCTTTATTATACTTGAACAAGATAAAATCACAACTGACACGGCATCAAGAATATAATTCCTGAAAAAGATAATTATACATATAAATCATTATCAATTCCACTTTCTGCAATACAGTTCTTCTTTTTACTATTTTTAATGGATTCTAATTGTATCAGTTTTATAGATTTGAACTACAAACATTTGCATCTGCAAGGAATCTTAAAATCGTTAATTTTTTCTATTTTCCATGATTAGTGTTAATGAGAAAAGTAATAAGGGTACATACTACTAAAGAGCTGACTAAAGGAGTGATCTTTTATGGAACATAAATCTAAACAAACATTCCGTCATACATATATTCCTTTAACTTCCTCTACAAGCGGAATGGGTATTGAGGTAAAAGAAGATATTTATGTCCTGAATACGCAAATTGTCAATGTGACACTGGCCGGACTTCCTAATCAAGACAATTTTGTTCTGATTGATGCCGGTATGCCTAAAGCAGATGACGAAATTATTGAAGCAGTAAACAAACGGTTCGGTGAAGGCAGTATGCCAAAAGCGATTATTTTAACACACGGCCACTTTGACCATGTTGGTGCACTCGAAGAATTACTGGATAAGTGGGATGTGCCCGTATATGCACATGAGCTGGAAATCCCTTATTTAACCGGACAAAAGAATTATCCTGAACCTGACTATAAAGCAGAGGGCGGACTTGTTCCGGATATTGCCCGCTTCTTTCCTAATCACGGCATTGATCTTGGCAATAAAGTGCAACCTCTTCCTGCTGATGGGAGTGTTCCTGAAATGCCTGGATGGAGATGGATCCATACGCCTGGGCATACACCTGGACATATTTCATTATACCGAGAAGATGACGGCTTCCTGATTGCCGGAGATGCATTTGTTGGTGTAAAACAGGAATCCCTTTATAAAGTCCTTACTCAAAAACAAGAAATCAGCGGTCCGCCCCGTTATTTCACAACAGACTGGAAAGCCGCAAAAGATTCAGTCATACAATTAAACCAGCTAAATCCAAACTTTGCTGTAACAGGTCATGGTCTTCCTCTCCTTGAGGAATATTTAAAAAAAGAGCTTAACATCCTAGCATCCAATTTTGATGAGATGGCCATTCCGAAACACAGTATTTACAAGGAAGAAGAATAGGCACTTTTTTCAAATGGACACCCTTTTTGATGCCTCTATAGACAATCGAGAATGTCCTGTTAAATCACCTTCTATAAAAATAAAAAAAGAGATTAGATAGTTTCTCTACCTCTAATCTCTTTTTTCATTTCTCTATTTCCGTAATCGAAGGATCCTTCAATTAACATACAAAGAGACTCAATCATAAACAGCTGATAAATTTAAAATACATTTGTCATCGGTTACTTATAAAATACGAATCAGCTGATTGTGCAGGTTCCGTATTCTAACATTACAAGAAACTTAACTGTATATTATTTCTCTATCCCTGTATCCTCTATCATATCCCTTTACATAATCTGTAAGATTAGAATAATTCGCACACTTTATGCTGCGATTCCATTTAATTTCAAGGATATAATAAATATTTTTACTTTGTTCGCCTTTTCCAGTGACTTACCTCTACGAAACAAACACGTTGATTGAGCCTCTTTATAGGTTAAAACTTTGTATATGATCCTTCTGCCTTAATAATAACTCATATCCCATTCAAATAAATGCCTACATTTTGAACTTTTTGTTAATTATTACCTATTTATTTTACACACCCCTCCATATTTCCTTTATGATTATCTTAGAAATGCTGAAAAGGAGCTGCCAAAGGTGAAAAGGATTCTATTGATAAGTTTTACAGCTATTATCATAATCTTACTTATTTACATATCCATTCTTCAATTCAATATGTATCGCTACGCAAATCAAGAACAGGAGAAAACAATTGATTATATTATTGTACTCGGGGCAAGAGTAAAAGGTGAAACACCATCTCTGTCACTAAAGTACCGTATTGATGCTGCGGCTGACTTTTTAATAAATCATCCTAAATGTATGGCAATCCTATCCGGTGGCCAGGGAGATGGTGAGGATATTTCAGAAGCTGAGGCAATGAAAAGAGGATTAGAGGAATACGGTATACCAAGCAACAGATTAATTCTCGAAGATGCTTCGACAAACACGAAAGAAAACATATCATTTTCTAAAGAACTTATACCAAGCCACCTAAATTCTGGTGCCGTTGTAACAAATGATTACCACCTCTATCGAACAATCAAAATAGCTGAGAAACTAGATTTAAAATTAACTGGAATCCCAGCTAAAACACCTAAAATTTCAAGGCTGAAGTCACATGTCAGGGAGTACGCGGCTATAACATCCTATCGGCTAAAAAAAGACATTAGCTGGTGATTGGAATCAAAAAAAAGAAATGTAGATCATGGCTGTCCCCATTTTCTGCATTTCTTTTTAGTAACATCTTGTTATTCCCACGGTCTTTTTGTTGTGATGTATTCAGCAAGCTCCTTACTTTGGATACGATGAAGTTTTCGTTTAGCAGCGCGAATGCTCCCTGTCTCATTCAGTTTCTTCTCTTCCTCAGTTTCAGGGACGATGGTTGGAACACGACATGGCTTTCCTCCTTCATCTAGTGCAACAAAAGTAAGAAATGCTGTGGCTGCAATTTTACGTTCTCCACTCATTAAATTTTCAGCAATTACCTTTACAAATACCTCCATAGAGCTCTTACCAGTATAGGTCACATATGACTCCAAACATACAGAGTCCCGGGTTGTAATGGGATTTAGAAAATCTACAGAATCTGTTGAAGCCGTAACCACCGTTTTACGGCTATGTCTCGTCGCTGAAAGTGAAGCTGTCATATCAATATCACTCATTAACTTTCCGCCAAATAACGTATTATGATCGTTTACATCGCTCGGAAATATACGGTTTGTTTTTACAATTCTTGTTTCACTGCATGTCTTTGTTTCCAAGTTGTTACCTTCTTTCCTTCTATACGCTCATTTATTCTTTTTATATCTTACTATATGGAATGTTTCAACCAATACGATTCAGTGTACAGACAATATTAGTACAATTTAAGGAATCATCAAATTTGATAAATTGTTGTATAAATTATTTAATTAAATTATGGTATGCGTATAATTCCCATAACCTTTCCTGAAGGAGGAATTTAATTGAAGAGATTATTAGCCGCACTAACAGATAGGGTTACTACTAAACGCGGCATGTGGATAACGTTAATTGCATGGTTAGTAGTGACCTTAGGATTATTCTTATTTGCACCAAGTGCCAAAGATTATGATGTGTCGAGTATACAAACATTACCTGATGATGCAAAATCCGTTATTGCCAACGAAGAACTGAACAAATATTTTAAAGATGATCAGGGGGTCCCAGCCCTTTTAGTATTCTCAGCTGAGTCAGGAAAAGCAGACACGCAGACAATAAGTCAAGCGATGGATGTGATCATTAAGGAAGATATAAAAGGAGTTAAGGAAGCTGTTCCTTTTTCTTCACTGCCTCCACAGGCACAGGTACAATTCTTATCAAAGGATGGAACAACAGCTGTTGTACCGCTTAATTTTGAAAGCTCACTTGAGTCAAAAGAGATTCAAGCCGGTATTGAGGATATCTATGCTGCAGTAGAAGATACCACTGCTGATATGACATTCAAGATTACTGGACCGGCGGGAATTGCCGCTGATACATTGGGCTTATTTTCAAAAGCCGACCTTGTCTTATTATTTTCAACAGTTGGATTGATTTTAGTCCTGCTAATTGTTATTTATCGTTCCCCATTATTGGCACTTATTCCGCTTTTGGCTGCTGGTTTTGTGTATATAGTAGTAGATCAGTTGCTCGGAATAATGGGGAAAGCTGGTTTGGAAATGAGCACGCAATCTCTCTCCATTATGACCATTCTCTTATTTGCAGCTGTAATAGATTATTCTCTATTTGTCTTTGCACGATATCGAGAAGAACTGAAACGTTATACCAGCAAGCATGAAGCAATGAGTTTGGCGATGCGAGAAACAGGCGAACCTGTTTTCTTCTCAGGCGGGACGGTTTTGGCTGCCATGCTTGTCCTATTCCTAGCTAAAAATGGGGACTATCAAAGCTTTGCACCTACCTTTGCCACAACGATGTTTATCATCATGATCGCATCAGTGACACTCGTTCCGGCTTTATTTACCCTATTTGGCCGAAAATCCTTTTGGCCTAAGGTCCCTCAGGTTGGGGAAAGCAATCAAACAAAAGCTACTTTCTGGTCCAGAACTGCAAACTTTGTTACCACCAAGCCTTTAATGGCTGGAGGAATTGTATTTGCTATTCTACTTATCTCTGCCTTAAACATATTTAATATAAAATATGAATTTGATACAGTAAAAGGATTCCCAGAGGATATGCAATCTCGCGAAGGCTATGAGATTGTGGAAGAAAAGTTCGATAAAGGTGACTTGGCACCAACAACCGTTTTACTTAAATCTGAACAATCTATTTCAAAAGACCAAAGTGAAAAACTTGCAAAAACACTTGAAGAACAAAATCTAGTGGCAAGTATTCGCCAATCAGGTGCTACTGAAGATGGAAAAGCACTACAGTACAGCCTTTCATTTTCAGAAAGTCCATATGCATTAGAATCCTTAGATGCTTTAGAGTCCATACGAGACAAATCAGATAAGCTCTTAAAAGATGCAGACATTGAAGGGGAGCTATACTTCGCTGGAGAAACTGCTACAAAAGTGGACGATCGAACCATTAATGATCGGGATATTATCGTGATTGTCATTGCAGAAACATTACTCATTTTAGTCCTACTGTTTGTTCTGACCAGATCCTTCAAGATGCCGATTTATATGATGGGAACGATTTTGCTATCCTTCCTGGCAGCTCTAGGCCTTGGAACATTTTTAACAGATATCCTATTTGGTATTGATGCTATTAACACCCGTGTACCGCTGTATGCTTTCGTTTTCCTTGTAGCACTGGGTATCGATTATAATATTATTTTAATATCCAGATACAAAGAAGAACGTGAAAAGCACCCTGTTAAAAAAGCTGTAGAAATCGCGGTGGCTAATACAGGCGGTGTCATTTCCTCCGCTGGAATCATTCTTGCGGCCACATTCGCTGTATTAATGACACAGCCCATAGCCGTTTTATTTGTTTTTGGTTTTATTGTAGCAATAGGCATTATATTGGATACATTCCTTGTAAGAGGCCTATTACTGCCTTCTCTAATCCTGTTCTTTGAAAAAGATGCAGATCAACAGAAAGAAGTTCATTCAACTAAACTGTAATTTAACCCACCAATACCCGGTATTGATGACAGGATTTAAATGTCACCGATACCGGGTATTGATATTTTATAGTTTGGAAAAGAATAATTTGATCCGTCTTTCATTATATTCACCAAAATCAACCATTATAGAAAGTATGACTGTGTATCAATATCCGAATCACTAGGAGGACAGGATATGACCGAACAAAATTTTGCTAAACAACAGGAAGAACAACGACTATCAACCATTATCAAGATTATTGAGAATAAAGCCAATAAGCTGAACCAATCATCAGGTGGACTCAAGGATGAAGTCATTTATATTCGCAAAACCTTTTGGGAAGATGTCACCGTCAATATGGACAATGTTGAGGATGCAGTCGAAACATTGGCGAGCATAAAACAGCAATCTGAATTACTGTCAGAAAGAGAAAGAACCCAACATCAGATTACGAAGCAACTAAAAACACTGGACCTACTTAAAGACTCCCCATATTTCGGCAGGATTGATTTTCATGAAGACGGTGAAGAACAAATAGATCAAGTCTATATTGGAATTGCTTCTCTAATGGATCAGAACAATGAAAATTTCCTGATCTATGATTGGCGTGCCCCAATCTCGAGTCTATACTATGACCACTCACCCGGACCCGCTGAATATCAAACACTCGAAGGGTCCATCACGGGCACGATGGAGCTAAAGAGACAATATATCATCAAAAATGGAAAGCTTAAAAGTATGTTTGATACCGGCTTAACAATAGGGGATGAACTCTTAAAAGAAGTTCTTGGCACCCGTGCGGATAATCAAATGAAGAATATTGTTGCCACGATTCAAAAAGAGCAAAATAAAATTATTCGTAACGTACAAAGTAAGTATTTGGTCGTCCAGGGTGTGGCCGGAAGCGGTAAAACTTCGGCTGCCCTTCAGCGCGTGGCTTTTTTACTATATCGTTATTTTGGGAAGATCAAATCAGATCATATCTTATTATTTTCTCCAAATCCCTTATTCAACAGCTATATAGCCACTGTTCTGCCTAATTTAGGTGAAGAAAACATGCAACAAATTACTTTTCAGGATTATATCGAAAAGTATGTAGGTAACGAATTTGATATCGAGGATCCTTTTCAGCAAATGGAATACGTATTGAAAAATGAACAGGATGAATATTACCAGGCTCGACTTGAAGGAATTCGTTTTAAATCCCATTTGCAGTATAAACAATTGATAGATGCCTATATTCACCATCTCAGTCGACAGGATTTAAAATTTAAAACAATTTCTTTTCGCGGTGAAACACTTATTTCGGCAAGTGAAATTGCGGAATACTTTTACTCTCTTGATAACAGGAGTCCTATCCAACTTCGTATGCAGACCATGAAGGATTGGCTTTTACAAAAGCTGGATCATAAAGAAAAACTCGAATATAAAAAAGAATGGGTAGAAGATGAACTAGAGTTACTTGAAACAGATGAATATACCGAGACTTATTTGGAGATTCAGGCAAAAGATCGCTGGTCAGAGGACACATTTAATGATTTTGAACACGAGAAAGATGAATTGGCAAAAAAATTAGTTCGTAAATATTTTAATCCAATAAAAAAAGCCATTAAAAATCTAAAATTTATCCATGTAAAAGCTATCTATAAGAACTTCTTCCTTAATGGCTATAAATATATCAATGATGCAGATTATCCTGAATCATGGCCAAGGATTTGTGATTACACCTTAGACAAATGCAAACAAAACCAATTAGCCAATGAAGATGCAACAGCTTATATTTATTTAAAGGCACAATTGGAGGGGCGAAAAACTAATAATATTATCCGGCACTTATTTATTGATGAGGCACAGGATTATTCGCCATTTCAATTTGCTGTTCTTAAACAACTTTTTCCAAATAGTAAAATGACCATTTTAGGCGACTTTAATCAGGCTATTTATGCTCATTCGATGAATGCGCCAACCCTTCTGTCTAATGAGCTGTATGAGTCAGAGAGCTTTGAGAAGATGGTTCTGACAAAGAGCTACCGATCAACCCGTCAAATTGTTGACTTTACGAAGGAAATTTTGGGCAATGTCCAAATTGAGCCATTTAATAGAACTGGGCCAAAACCTACAATAAAAATCGTAAATAACAATTCAGAACGGACCCAGGAAATAATGAATCTGATCGCTTCTTTGGAGAACGCTGGTCATCAAACCATTGCGATTATATGCAAAACAGAAGAAGAAACTCGGAATGCCTACGTAGAATTATCAAAAAACCTCGATGTCCAGCTCATGCAAAAAAACACCTATTCGTATAATAAGGGAATATTAATTCTGCCTTCCTATTTATCAAAAGGAATTGAATTCGATGCTGTCATTATTTTTGATGCATCAAAAGAAACCTATAGCCGCGAATTGGAGAGAAAATTATTCTATACGGCTTGTACAAGAGCTATGCACGAACTCTATCTGGTTAGCAGTGATGAAATGAGTCCATTTCTTGATGGGATACCGACTGATTTATACCATATTGATTAAAGGCATAAAAAGACCTGAATGGGCTATAACCCTTCAGGTCTTCTCCATTTATGGAGTTATTTATTCTTGTCCCGGAAAATAGATGGTAAAGGCTGTCCCTTCACCAGGCTTGCTTTTTACACGGATTGACCCTTTCATCGAATCAATTATCCGATATACCGCCATCATTCCAAGACCTGTTCCTTCTACCCCTTTTGTTGAATAATAGGGCTCGCCCAAACGCTTTAATTGTTCATTGGTCATACCAATGCCCGTATCGATGATATGTATATCTACACCTTTTCTCTTATGATCCGTGTTGATTGTAAGAGAACCCCCATGACCCATTGATTCGATTCCATTTTTTAAGATATTAACGAAACATTGCTGAAATAATTGCTTTTCTCCTCTCACTATAAAGGAAGCTACTTCAATCTGAATACGTACATTTCGCATAGTAGCCAGCGGCTGAACAATATCAGCTACTTTATTCAACTCTGCTTGAATATTGATATCTTCTTTACTGTTAATATGCGGTTTAGCAAACGCCAGAAAATCTTTAATAATGTTATCAGCCCGGTCCAATTCGGATAGCGCAATATCAATATACTGCTCCTTTTTTTCCTTCGTAAGATTCTCATCACTTCTTAATAATTGTAAAAATCCTTTCGTGGCTGTTAATGGATTACGAACTTCATGTGAAATTGAGGCTGCTAAATGACTGACAGACTGCATCTTTTCCGTATCAATCAATTTACTCTTAAAGTTTCTGTTTTTCTCTAGCCTTTCTATTGAATAAACAAGCCAGACCGTTCCAGTTATATACAAGAAAACATATAAAATTTGATTTAGTGTTTTAATATCGTTAATCATTATAATTGTAAAAATCTCCATAATAGCCAAAGAGGAAATAAGCGCCGTTACAAAGGAGGCAACTAAACGCTGCCTGGTCATTAGTTTGAAGTATTGCTTTCTCATAACCATTGCAGAGAAAAGGACAAACATGCCTGAAAAAAAGTGAAACCATTCAAATGAAGAGGTGTAAAGGATAGACGCAGTAAATGTCAGCATGTATAAACTGATACCGATTGCATACCCACCATAAAATATACCGATAACAATGGATATAGAACTAAAATTCATGATCTGAATGCCAGGAGGTGATTCAGCAGTGAAGAATACAATATTAACAAGAATCGCAATCGCTTGACCAATTCCAACGATTAAAGGATTAATCACTCCAAGTACCCCATATTTAACATGCCAAAAGTAAATGAATTGAATAATAATCAGAATGATAAATAGATTAATAAATAACTTTGCAATGAATTCACTTGTCATCTGATTCTCCTTCTAAATACATCTATACTTGAAGTTTAGAGGAAAATATATCCAAAGTAAATTATTATTTTTAGAAGTCTCAGTATATTAATCTAAACTCATAAAAGCTAGAACTCTATATTATTAATCTTTTCGTAACCTTCAAAGGCGAGCCTCCAAAACATACTGCAATAATCCCCCTTCATTTCCGGGATAGAAAGTCCTGCATACATTAATTCATCTCCACCATATATTAAGGATGTATGTTTATCGAGGTATTCTTTCTCGGGATTTAACCCCCTGAGCCTCAGAATACGGAACGGTTCTGCAGACTGTGCCATCATTCTGAAATACATCACAACCGTTTCAGATAAATCTTGACTAACAAATTGCCAAGCTGCCTGATTTCCTGCAAATGGGCTAAGTAATCGATAATACGTGCCAAATTGTATAATCGAACGAATTTCCTTATACAAGGAAATCTGGTCTTTAATCATTTTCTTTTCTAATTGACTCAGTTTGGAAAAATCCAGCTCGTATCCTAGATTTCCTGACATAGCAACATGTCCACGCATGTTTAAAGAAGTGTGACGATGCACCTGATGATTTGGGCTTGCTGACACATGAGCACCCATTGTCACCGGTGGATACACAAGGCTTGTTCCGTGCTGGATTTTTAACCTTGAGATAGCATCTGTATTGTCACTCGTCCATACTTGAGGCATATAAAACAGCATCCCTGGATCATATCTTCCCCCTCCCCCCGAACAACTCTCAAATAAGACCGTTGGATGGCGGGTAGTCAACACCTCTAATATATAATAGAGTCCCAGAATGTAGCGATGCCCTGTTTCTCTTTGGCGTTCTAAAGGTAAAGCAAGTGACCCCACTTCCGTCATATGTCGATTCATATCCCACTTCACATAGCTAATAGGAGCAGATAATAAGACATTTGAAACCGATTCAATAATGTACTCACATACCTCGACTCTTGTTAGATCGAGGACCAATTGATGACGTCCTAATGATTTCGGGCGATTGGGAACTTGAATACACCAATCGGGATGATTTCGATATAAGTCACTTTCCATAGATACCATTTCCGGTTCAAACCAAAGCCCAAAGTTCATCCCAAGCCGATTAATTTGCTCTGCCAGCTTTTTTAACCCACCAGGCAATTTTTGCTTATTTACAGACCAATCTCCAAGAGAAGTTTTAGTGTTGTTACGTTTTCCAAACCATCCATCATCCAGAACAAATAATTCAATTCCAAGATCCTTGCCTTCTTGTGCAAGCAGTAAAAGCTTGTCAGAGTTAAATTTAAAATAAGTAGCTTCCCAGTTATTCAACAATACTGGCCGCAGACAATCTCTGTACTGCCCTCTCGCCAATCGAAAACGATATAATTCATGATAAGTTCTCGACATGTCACTGAAACCCTTATAAGAATAAACCATAACGACTTCCGGTGTTTGAAAGATTTCTCCACTCCCCAAATGCCAACTAAAATTAAAGGGATTAATACCAATGGAAAGGCGCGTGGTTTCATACTGATCAACCTCAGCCTGCGCTATAAAATTCCCACTATAAACCAGGCTGAAACCGTATACTTCTCCATACTCTTCATTTGTATCTGGCTTTGCCAGGCACATAAAGGGATTATGCTGATGACTGCTGGCCCCACGTCTGCTCTCGATGAGATGGCTTCCGGCTGTTAAACGTTTTCTGGATAGATTACATTCATTTGCATGGGCGCCATATAAAGTGAGCAAATCAAATTCGCTTTCTCTAAAATCAACAGAAGCACTCATGGCTTTCAGTATACTCACTGGGTTATCTCCATGATTGATAAACCGGACTGACCGAGTGATCACATTGGATTGTTCGTATGTACTATACGTCAATATCGCCTGAAGCCCCGTTTGATTATCCATAAGGGTAAAATCTATAGAGGTTGCTTCCTCTTCTTCTTCAATGTACGTAGCAGGTAATCCGGTTAATTTTCGTTTCCCCTTATATATGTGAAAATGTTTATATTTTAAATCAGTAACGGCTGAACCATCCGAAAATTGAACTTGATAGGCCGGCGTACGAAAATCAGTGTTGTTTGCTGGATATTCCTGAGGCAACGTATCAAGGGAAAACGTTCTGTCAAACCCTTCTGGTTGTGGAGAGAACAATCGGTACTTAAACTGTAATTGATTGCTTTCATTCACATCCTTGATCCTTTTCCCCCAATATAAATGAGACAGATATGCTTGATGATAGATTTTTATCACATAGCTCATTTCACCAGCTTGCAAATGGAATATTTTCCGTTTAGGACAGTACGACACTCCCATTTTGATCTCCCTCATATCTTTTCTTCTATATATATGTACACGAAAATACCAACTTGCTCATAAATGCAAAAAAAAGAAGCCTTAAAATAAGGCTTCAAAGCGAAATCTTCATCTATTTAAATAATGTCTTCTACCCAAGGGGGCAAGGCAGTCGACAGTTATTCTCAGTTATTATTTCTCCGTTACTGTAACAGATACGGTTTTCTCCACTCCATTTCGATAAAGCTTGATTTTGACCTTATCTCCATTTGCAGCATTAGAATACAAGTATTTTCTGAACTCCCCAAGTGTAGTGACTTCCGCATCATTGATTGCCACTACCACGTCCTTAGCCTCTATACCTGCTTCAGCAGCGGGAGAACCGGTTTCCACCTGAGTTACTAACACTCCACTTGTTATCTCGGAAGGAAGATTCAATTGTTGCTGCAATACATATTGAGGTATTTCGGATATAGATTGCAAGCCTACACCAATATATGGACGTTGTACTTTTCCATCGGCAAGAAGGTCATTAACAATATCTGAAACATCCTTACTTGGAATAGCAAACCCTATTCCCTCAACCTCTTCAGATGATATTTTCATACTGTTGATACCAATAACTTGTCCGTCGGAATTGACAAGCGCTCCGCCACTGTTCCCAGGGTTTATAGCTGCATCCGTTTGAATTGCATCCATATCCCATTCACCAGCAGATGTAGCAACCGTTACTGTACGCTGCAATCCGCTGATAATTCCCTGGGTTACGGACCCCGAGAAGTCAAGACCCAAAGGGTTACCTATTGCCAACACTGGTTCACCAACACTTAGCTTTTCAGAGTCTCCGAATTCGGCTACTTTTGTCACTTTGCTTCCATCAATTTTTAATACCGCCAAGTCTGTTAATGGATCTGTTCCAACCAGTTCAGCCGTTATCCTTGTACCTTCTGCCAAGGACACCTCAATAGTATCTGCATTCTCAATAACATGATTATTGGTCACAATAAATGCATCTTTTCCCGATTTTTTGAAAATAACCCCAGAACCAGTCCCGCTCTCCTGGCTGTTATTGGACTCCTCATTGATTGTTGGTTGGCGGTAGTCATAGTAATTAGATGAGTTTTGTATATTCACTATACCTACAACCGCAGGAGAAACCTCCTCAATCATTTGAATTAGTTCAGAGGTTGTTTTCGTAGAGTCAACAATCTTCAGGCCATCCTCATCATTTACCTTATCATTTGTAGCAATGGCTGTTTTAACAGGTCCATCATCACCTGGCAGTACGCCTGATAAATCAACAAAACCTAAGTAAGAACCTGCTCCAAGTGCCACCATTCCACCAAGAATTGCGGTAATGACTGGTGTCAGCCATCTGGACCTTTTTTTCTTCTCTCTTTTAGATCTAACCTCTGCTTGATCATCAGATGCTTGAAGCGGTTGTACTTCCACGCATTCATTTACTTGTTCATTATTTTCATCTGTCATATCTTCTTCCTTGGCAGAGCTTAGTTCATGATATCCACGATATGAAATAATTTCTGTTTCAATATCTTTCTCATCTGGTAATGCAGGAATCTGAATATTATCCTGATTAGCAGTATCTATTGGTCTATCAAAATCATCATAATCACGACGGTTATTGTTTTCCATCCAAATTCCTCTCCTCACTCATTAAACTGTCTATTTAATATATTACGATAATTGTAGAATAATTGCATTTCTGCTCTTCTCACTATCTAATTTACTAACTGTATGTGTCAACAAAATGTCAAAATCTTTTCTCCTCTTAAAAAATTTAAAAGCTGCCTGTTCTTTGGCAGCTTTTAAACATAATCATTATGTTCTGGGGGCCTACAGGATGTAGGCCACAAAGACGTTGCCACAGGACGTGGCGCTTTTAGTCTTCGTTCCTTAAACGAGGCTCTTCAGCACTATGGTAATCCGGCTTCAGAGCCTAGGAGTTCGGGACATAAGCATAGCCTCTTCGGGGAAGAACATCCCCTTCGAGCCTCTGTCTTATGCTCCTCACTCCTGGGCAAGGCTCTTCAGCACTATGGTAAACGTTGTACCTTCTTCACTGCTATTCGTTAATACCAAATCTCCATCCATTGCATTGGCGAGCATTCTGCTGAATGGGAGTCCTAGTCCTAGACCGCGGATTTTGTATTTTTTATCTTCTCCTCGATAAAAACGTTCAAATATTAAATCCTGCTCGGCAAGCGGGATTCCCGAACCGCTGTCCTGTACATCGATTGCGACATGATCCTCATCATATTTATAAATACGGACCTCTATCGTTCCCTCTCCTTGAATAGCATGCTTGGAATTATTCAAGAGATTAATCATAATTTGCTGCAATCGCAGAGGGTCCGCCGATACTACCATATCTTCTTTTGGTTGCTGTACAGTAACTTTAACAAGTTGATCATCCTGCACAATATCCCATTGGTAAATCATTTCATTAATGACCTCACCAATTTTTACAGACTCTCTGTTAACAGGGATGGCATTGGCTGTAAAGGAGTTGAACTCCAATAAGTCTCCCACCATTTTTTGCATACGAGTCGTTTCCTGTAAGGATATGGCCAGAAACTCTTTTGCTTCTTCCCCTGTTACAACTCCATCATTAACGGCTTGAAGCAAACCGCTGATAGACGTTACAGGCGTCTTTAATTCATGTGTTACACCTGCCAGCAATTCAGCTCGCATAGCTTCAAGCTGCTCCAATTTAATAGCCATTTCCTTAAAGGAATGGACTAAATCATAAACTTCCTGTTCATTTACCTCTTCAATAAGTTCAATATTATAATTTCCTTTTTGAACCTGCTTAGCTGCTTCAGCTACATTCTCAATCGGCTTAACCAGTCTTTTGGATAAAAAGTAAATCGCAACCCATCCGAGCAAGGCCAAACTTAAAATCATAATCAAAAGTAATTTGTATTCCTGATCTACTGCAGTTAACTCATCCTCAGATTGCATAACGACAATCCAACTAATCACCGTATCATTCACAATCATAGGCCGCTTAACCAAATAATAATCTCTGCCACCAATATTGTTTAATTGTTTCACTTCATCCTTACTATTAAGCAGTGCAGTTGAAAATGAAGATACATTAAGGTGATTACTTGAACGATTCTCAATTACTATTTTTCCATTTACATCCACCACATAAATGGACGGATTGCCGCTGACCTCTAATAATTTTTTTCGATTGGCAAAAACCTCTGGATTCTGCTCTGTTTGAATATCAGTTCCAACCGTTTGATCCAGTATTCGCGCTGCTACTTCCTCAGCCAAATATTTATTAATATCCAGGTTCTTATTAAGAGTGGATTGCCTGATAATGATTCCTGTAAGGAATCCTATGACAATAAGTCCAATAAACAGGGTAACCAGATATCGTGTCGTCCAGTATTTCAACAAACTGACACGTTTAGTCGGATGGTTTTTCTTTTTTTGACCCAAGTGCTTCAGAAAATACATTTGCAGTTTATTATTTTTTTTCATAGACACTTAATTGATACCCCAATCCTCGCAGAGTTTTAATTTCTCCTTCAGATGCAGGCCAGTTTTGCAGAGACTTTCTCAGCCTTTTGATGGACAAATCTACCGCTCGGTCACTGCCGTCGTAATCCATCCCCCATACATGATCAATTAATTGATCTCTCGTAAATAATTGATTAGGATTTTGTGCCAAGAAGATGAGCAGTGAGAGATCGCGCGGTGTTAAGTCAAGCTCTACTCCATTTAATGTAACATTATGAGCTTTCATATTAATGCACAACGCGCCAAACTGTTTCTTTTCCTTATCATCAATGACCTGTCCAGATCTTCTCAATACTGCCTGGACACGGGCAACCACTTCATCTCCAATGAAGGGTTTAGTGATATAGTCGTCAGCTCCATCATTTAAGCCTGTGAGCTTGTAATTAATATCACCAAGTGCTGTGAGCATAATAACAGGGCATGCGCTTTTCGTACGAATTTCTTTTAATATATCCCATCCACTCATACCTGGAAGCATAACATCGAGCAAAACAAGATTCGGTTGAAACTCCTCAAATTTAGCAATGGCTTCACCACCTGTAAATACTTGTTCAACTTCGTAGTTTACTTTCTTCAAGTAAGCCTTTAAAACCTGGCTGATGGCTTTTTCATCTTCTACAATCATGATTTTTTGCATCTTTCGTACTCACTCCTCGAGGATTAAAAGATAGGACAAAAATCCCCGATAACTCGGAGATTTTCATTAAACAAAATTCACTTATTGGTGCGAATGTTCGCTTATATTATTAACAATCGTTATTTGGCCTTTAGAAAGACGAATCGTTTGATCTGCAATGTCAGCAATATGCTGATCATGCGTAACGATGATGACACATTTATTTTCCTCATGTGCCAGCTGCATAAATAACTTAATGATGTCTTGAGCGGTATCCTCATCGAGGTTTCCAGTCGGTTCATCTGCTACAATTAAATCTGATTTACAGCAAAGGGCTCGTGCAATGGAGACACGTTGCTGCTGACCGCCACTCAGTGTGAGCACCTTTTGTCCAGCCTGCTTTTCATCGATGCCCACTTTTCTAAGCATCTCGAGTGCATACTGTTTTTTGTCCTTAACCTTATTTCCGGTAATCTCCATCGCTGTAGTGACATTTTGTAACGCAGTCATATAGGGCAGTAAATTATAGGATTGGAAGACAATCGAAACATATTTATTTCGAAACGTGGTATATCCAATTTTTCTAATATCTTTTCCTTCGTATAATACCTGTCCATCCTTAGGAGCATCCAGCGCACTCGCCAAGGCGAGAAGCGTAGTTTTTCCTGAACCAGAAGGACCGACAATTGCATAAAATAATCCTTTATTAAAAGAAACATTAATTTTCTTTACTATATCATGCTGTTTATTATTATGTCTGTACCAATAACTTAGATCCTTAAACTCCAATAATGCGCTCATTTACGGTTCCTCCTAATCCTGTCTTGAAAGTATTGCTTTTGGCTGCAATCGAAGTATGGATAATGATGGGATCAATGTAGCCAGGATGGCAATCAGTAAACCAATACCGGTTAACATACCAAGATCGGAAGCAGTTACTTTAACATCTAGATCATCCACTTGAGCTGTTTCCACCAGTGCCTGATTCGGTGCACCAGGAGCGTTTCCTCCTCCCATTCCAGGGCCCATGCCGCCTTCCATTTGCATTCCTTTACCGACAAATGGATCCATTGTGGATTGTGTATCCGTTTCTACTTGTTGGGATAATAATTGATCGCCGATTTTATCAGCTGCTACATTACCAGTGACAGAAGCTATACCAAGTGCAAATACAGCAATGATTAGTATTTCTACAATAAACTGCCCTATCAACTTGCTCTTCTTTTCTCCAATGGCAAGCAGTACGCCCATTTCATATTTACGCTCCCGTATACCAAGCATTACAATCAGTCCTAAAATAATCGCACCTGCAATAGTCACGAGATAGACAACGTTCTTAGAAAAGGATGCTACATTGTTAATTGGTTCAACCATTTGTTGATACAACTGATCGTTGGCATCCAATTTAAATATGTCCGTATCAATAGCTCCGGTCGCTTCTGCATCCTCAATAAAAGAATCCGTATCCGCTGGGTCATTCATGTAGTAGACTGCGCTTTCGATTGTATCCTTGTAATCTTCACCCTTCAATTCATTAACAAGTGTGTATGGTACATATACTTTGTTATACGGATTCATGGCAGTGAAGTTCATCATACCTGAATCAGTAGATATTGAAGAAGTTTTGTAAATGCCGATTATTTCGACTTCAACAGTTGTATCTTCATCTGTTGAAGAGGTCACCTCTAATTGGTCCCCAACTACCAATTCGTTCTCTTCAGCCAGTGTCTCTTCGATAATGGCTACATTTTTATTTAAATGGTCATCTGATAGATGAGTGCCCTCTACCATTTCGGCATCTCCATCCATAAATTCGCTTGTTGTATCTGTAAAAGCTACTCCCTGGAGACTAATATCGGCATCCGCCATACTTGGACTGCCGCCTCCTCCAAATCCCGGACCTTGGCCATTTTTGTTCGTTTCATTTGTTGTACTTGTTGACTCTGTTTCTATTGGATCAAAATTTCCAGCCACTCCAAATGTAGTAGAATAATAGTTATATCCTTTTATCTGTGACAAAGATAGTAATTCATTTGCATCCTCAACCGCGACAGGCTCTTCTGTTAATCTAACAGGTTCTCTGTTTTCTTGATTTTCACGCTCCTGCCGTTGCTGCTCCATTAATTTTTCTCGATCAGCACTTAGTGTGACTTCACTGCCAAGACTCTGTTTTGCGAGCTCTGCTGATTTGTTTGCTGCTGTTTGTATCGATAAGCCAGATAAAACAAGCACACAGATAACTGTGAATACAACTAACTGTAGAATGCTCTTCCCTTTTCTGGCTTTTACACTTAAAAAAGCCCTTTTTATAAAGTTCATCTTTTTCATCCTTTCTGACAATCTATACCGGGTAAATCCTTAGAAAAGCTTTTCTATAAAAAATCTTACGACCATAATGTGTCGATAAAATGTCAAACAAAACTAAAAATATTTGTGTAGGCGAAACTATTATATTTGTATGAAAAGCTTTACAATTGACGTTAGAAATATTGATTATGTACAGTTGAAAAGAATATAACTATTAATATAACCGCTTGATACATAGATTTTTTTATACTTCATAGACACATAATTATCTAAGCATTTTAAGCGGTTTTAGAGGAGAAACTCATGGAAAATAAAAAAATATTGCCCGTTCTATTCCTGGTCATGTTTTTAGTGATGGTTGGCTTCGGGATTATCATTCCGGTCCTTCCATTTTTAGCAGAAGAGGTCGGCGGCACACCTACCCAGCTTGGCTTACTAATGGCAGTTTATTCGTTAATGCAGTTAATTTTCGCTCCGATTTGGGGAAAGATATCGGATCGAATCGGCAGAAAACCAGTCATGTTAATCGGTATATTTGGTCTGGCTTTATCATTCTTCATCATGGCCATAGCCAATTCATTATGGATAATGTTTGTGGCACGGATCATTGGTGGTATCCTTTCCTCAGCCAATATGCCAACTACCATGGCCTATGTAGCAGATATTACGACTGAAGAAGATCGTGGAAAAGGAATGGGGATTATAGGAGCAGCGACCGGGTTAGGCTTCATCTTCGGTCCAGCAATTGGCGGGATTCTTTCAAAATCCAGCTTAAATACGCCTTTCTTAATTGCCGGAATCCTCTCTACTTTGACGTTCTTATTAGTACTTATTGTTCTTAAGGAATCCTTAACAGCTGAACAATTAGGAAAACAAAGCTCGGGCAACAAATCGATGTGGATGAATTTTAGCGGTGCTGCTTCTATCTTGTTTGTGCTTCAATGCGTCGTATCTTTGTCTATGGCTGGTCTTGAAGCAACTTTTGCTTATTTTGCCGCTAATAAGGCTGGAATTGATACGGTCCAATTAGGATATATCTTTATGATTATGGGATTTGGCAGTGCGATTGTGCAGGGAGGACTCATTGGAATTATGACGAAGAAATGGGGAGAAGGCCGAGTCATTCAAATCGGGCTAATCGTTTCAATCATCGGGTTTATACTAATCCTATTTACCAATAGCTTCTGGACTGCAACACTCTTTATAACAATCTTCGGGTTAGGCAATGGACTTATTCGTCCAGCTGTCACTGCATTGCTGACAAAGACCTCAACAGGAGGACACGGCAGCTCAACCGGACTACTTTCATCCTTTGATTCCCTTGGCAGGATCATAGGCCCGCCACTTGGAGGTTTACTGTATTCATTCGCCGTTGGACTCCCTTATATTTCAGGAGCTATTCTGACTGTAGGTGCATTATTGCTTTATCAGGTTTACCATGCTCAGGCAAGAAAAGTTCAAGCTTTATAAAATTATAGTATTGAAGCCTTCGATTTTTTACCATCGGAGGCTTTTTTGTTTTATAAGAGGTAATCTTAAGCGCTATGGGCAGGCGCTGGCTGGTTTTTTCCTCAATCCGGCTTTATTATTCCTGCTTTCCGCTGGTTTATTCACCTAATTGGCTGGTTTCTGCCTCTTTCCCGCTGGATTTCCTGCCGAATCGGCGGGATTCCCCCTGTTACTCTCCCTAGAATATCCTAATCATCAGTTTCCTTTCCGCTATTTCACTTGCAATCTAGATTCGGTCTATATTTAGGAGGAATTTTGAGTGAATTATAGAATATAGGTATATCATAACTAACATTTTGTTAGCGGGGAGCCTTTACTTAATTTTATGCAACTTAATGGCTAGTAAGTTAACCGGAAGGATTCATGCTGAAAGAAGGAATATGATTCTTTTTGGAGAATTGAATATACATGAAACTAATTATGGACTTGGGAGACTTCTAATGGAACTTACAATAAGTAAAGATTATTTCAACGAGGCATTATCCGATGTTAGCAGGGCAGTGACAACAAAATCGCTTTTACCAATTCTAACAGGCATAAAGTTGGTCGCTAAGGAGGATTGTTTAATTCTGATTGGCAGCAATTCCAATATTGCAATAGAAAAAATAATTCCTTTAGAAATGAACGGTATCCGGATATTAAACATAGATGAAACTGGCAGCGCAGTTCTTCCAGCTAAATATTTATGTGAAGTTGTAAAAAAATTATCTGATGATATTCATATAAAGGTAACTGGAAATAACGTAGCTAAAATTCAATCTGATGAAGTCATGGTATACCTAAATGGATTTAATCCTGGCAAGTATCCCACTTACCCTTCAATAAAGACAAACCATTTTATACAGATACACAGCTCTGCCTTAATGGAAATAATCAAACAAACTACATTTGCAGTCTCCAAAAGTGAAACAAGACCTGTTCTAACTGGTGTGAATATGTCGTTTAAAGAGAATAAGCTAACCTGTGTTGCGACCAATTCCCATCGACTGGCTTTAAGGAAAGTACCAATAAACTCACAAATTGAAGCTTCTTTCATTGTTCCTGGTGCCAGCCTTACTGAGCTCACAAAACTAATGAATAATGAAAAAGATCTTATACATATTTACATATTAGACAATTATATCGTATTCAAATCGTCGACTACCTCATTATATTCCAGACTTATTGAAGGTAATTTCCCTGGCATCTCTAAACTTATACCAGCCGATTCGAAAACCGTCATGATACTAGATACAGTAAAGTTATTAAAGGGGATAGATCGGGCTCGGCTGTTTGCAAGTGAATGGAAAAATAACAATATATTGATTGAAATGATAGATGGTAAACAAATAAAGATTGCATCAAACTCAACAGACATGGGGAAAATCGAAGAAATAATGGATATCAGAATGGTTCAAGGTGAAATTAATTTAAGTATATCTCTTGATGGAGAATTTCTACTCGATGCTTTAAAAGCCATAAAAGAAAAAGAAGTAAAATTAAGTTTTGGCGGATCCTTAAGACCCGTCTTGATTGAACCAGTTAACAATCCGTCTCATCTTCACCTTATATCCCCTGTACGATCGTATTGATGTAAATCTATTTCTTAGAAAAAAAATAACGGCTGCTTGTACACGGCAGCCGTTATTTTTTATTGAATTCTGTTTTCAACTGCCTGACATACTTCCTCAGCAGTAAGACCATCAGCGTTGATCACTGAAGCTTTTGTTGCTGTATCCTGCATACCCATTACGTTAATATCCAGGCCGGATACAACACAGCAGTCACACCCTTGTGTGTCATTTTCCTGTTTTAATTCGATTACATTATGTCCTTTATCACGTAAAGCTTGTTGAACGTCTGATAAAGATTGCTCCACACCAATTTTAGCCATAACATCCACCTCCTTCTTATGTAAATTGTCCATTAAGGCGACAAATTATACCAAAAATGCAGAAGGTCAATCGAAATATTGGTATATATATTATTATTACTGGTATAGCATTTAGTATTACAATCATGTTAATATTTGAGCAAAACTATTTACTTATAACCAATTTAAGACTATTATTCTATAAAAAGGAAAGAAAAGTGGTGTGAAAATGAAGTCAACTGGGATTGTTAGAAAAGTCGATGAACTCGGCAGAATTGTACTGCCGATTGAACTTAGAAGAACTCTTGATATTAACATAAAAGATTCTATAGAGATTTTTACGGATGAAGACAAAATTATCCTGCAAAAATATACACCGGGTAAGGCTTGTGCCATTACAGGTGAAGTCAGTAATCAGAATATTTCATTAGCCAATGGAAAGATTGTGTTAAGTCAGGAAGGATTACGAATACTAAATTCAGAATTAAATCGAGTGATTGAAAGATAAAAGGCGATTCTTTATCGCCTTTTACCTCGAATTCAAGAGAATTTTATACTTACTTACTTACTAGCATCGACTGTAATATGTTTAAATGCTTGGAAATTAAAGAGTCCTTGATTTGTTAATTTAAGTTGCGGACTAACTGGCAGTGCCAAAAAGGATCACATTAAAAAGGATTAACATCCTTTGAGGCACCGAGTTGTTCTAATCCTTTATGCAGCCGTCCAACTTTCTGATTTATCATGCAGGCAAAACAAAAAGCATGAGTCCAGTAAAGTACCGAACTCATGCCCTAAATCATCTGCAAAACAATATGTCATTTACTCAATTATTCTTTCACTAGATCCTCGATTGAATCTATATCCATGTAAGTAGGAACAACGAGTCCACTCTTGGCACCTTTTAGATTTGGACCCAGATCGGTTAAATCTTCCTTATACTTATCATAGTAGGCATTATGAGTTAATGGCAGCCAAGCCGCAACCATGGCATCTGCTTTTTGATTGGCAATTGATGCAAACATCGGCCCAATTTCTACCTGCTTTAATTCCGGACTATATCCATGCATTCTTAATACTTCACCAATAACATTTGTTGATGCGATCTCTGACTCCCAGGCAACATAGATTAGACTAATACTTTGTCCTTCTCCCTTTTCTGCACCTGTCAGCCATTGATCCACCTTATTTGGATATTTTTCAATCCATTTGGCGGCTGCCTCTTTTGGTGTCATTCCTCCTTCCATGTCCACCATTACCTCTTCCATATC
Source organism: Pradoshia sp. D12 (assembly GCF_008935075.1). Classification (NCBI taxonomy): domain Bacteria; kingdom Bacillati; phylum Bacillota; class Bacilli; order Caryophanales; family Bacillaceae; genus Pradoshia; species Pradoshia sp. D12. The sequence continues at coordinate 3,457,072 of NZ_CP044545.1, forward strand.
AGCTGGAGTCCAGTAAAATTGATCTAAGATTTGTTCTGCTCCAGGCAACTCTTCTTTCAAGCCTTTTCGGACCAATGTATGGATGTTTTCACTTTGGCCATATACATTCTTGGGATCATCTAAATATTTCAGATCATATTTTTGGAACTTCCAATGCGGTGTCCAACCTGTCAGAATAATTGGATCCTGATTATCGTAAGCTTTTTGAAGCTCAGCAACCATAGCAGCAGATGATCCTTCCTGCAAAGTCCAGTCTTCTTTCAGTCCATATTTCTTCAACACTTCTTCAGTTGCTGACATAATTCCTGCTCCAGGCTCAATACCCACAATTTTATAATCCACCTGATTGCCCACATAAGCATCATCTTTTGTACCTGTTTCTGCAGAAGAAGATAATGCTATATATGCGTATCCTCCAAGGAAAATTAAGATGATGAAACTATAAACCCATTTCTTAGCAATTACTCTTTCATATACAGGAGTTCTGAGGTTTTGCGATAATCTGTCTAAAATAATTGCAATGATAACAAGTGCTAAACCAGCTTCGAATCCTTCACCTACTGCTATTTGCGAAACGGCACGGTATACCTCGGCACCCAATCCAGGCGCACCAACAAGGGATGCCATAACCACCATAGATAAAGAAAGCATGATACTTTGGTTGATTCCGGCCATTATCGTTGAAACAGCCAATGGCAGTTGGACCTTTGTGATTTTCTGCCACGTGGTGGAACCAAAGGCTTGAGAAGCTTCTATTAAATCTGCCGGAACCTCCCGGATTCCTAAGTTCGTCATTCGAATCGTCGGCGCAACAGCGAAAATAAAAGAGGCCACGATTCCCGGAACGACTCCAATTCCAAAGAAAAGGATGGCAGGAATCAGATAAACGAAGCCAGGCATCGTTTGCATGAAATCCAGAATCGGCATTACAATTCTCTTCACCGTATTACTCTGTGACGCCCAAATACCAATTGGGACTCCGACAATAACCGTAATCAGTACGGATGCCAAGACTAATGCCAATGTTTGAATCATAGCATCCCATAATCCTAAATTATCAATCAATAATAATCCTATAAACGTTAATAATGCCATGCCCCAATTATTTGTATATAAAACTAGCAGAGTAATCAGGATAATTAACAGAATGGAAGGTCCTAAGCCCAGTACTTCCACACTTGTATCAATAATAGTTTGAATGAACATCGAAATCCAATTAAATAGTGGTCCACATACTTCTGTTACCCAATCAATAAAACGATCTACTCCAGAAGCTATCGGTAATTTTTCTAGGTTCATTGACTTTCCTCCTTATCTTGGAGTACATCTTTGTTACCAGCCAATGCTCCAATGACAACACCACGTACAAGAACACCCTTCAATCTGTTAGCTTCATCAACGATTGCTAATGGGATTTGTGCATTTGCCATATCGTCGAGCAAATCAGATAGAATCGTATTTTCCAATGCTGTTGGCACTTCTTTTGTCATGACCTCTTCTATAGGGATTTTCTTTAGAATAGCTTCTCTTGCCTGGTCGGCGGAGAGCGCCCCAAGCAGTGTCTGCTTGCGGTCTACGATAAATATACTGGAGTATCCCCTGTCTTTCATAATTTGTAAGGCAACACGAGGACCTCTGTCAATTGTAATACGTTCCGCCCGAGTCATAATCGAAGACGCAGTCAGAACATGTGACAAATCGATATCTTCAATAAATCGTTCAACATAATCATTGGCAGGATTCATCATGATTTCCTCAGGAGTTCCCACTTGAATTACCCTGCCATCACGCATCAAAGCGATCCGGTCACCTATTCTTAAAGCTTCATCCAAGTCATGCGTAATAAACACAATTGTTTTTTTGTAATTATCCTGGATCTCCAGCAGCTCATCCTGCATGCTTTTGCGGATAAGTGGATCAAGGGCACTAAATGCCTCATCCATAAGAAGAATATCTGTATCACTGGCCAAAGCCCTCGCAAGTCCAACACGCTGTTGCATCCCGCCGCTCAATTGGGATGGATATTGATCTTCATATCCTTTTAGGCCAACTACTTCGAGTGATTCCATTGCCTTCTGTTTTCGTTCCTGTTCAGGTATTTTTTGAATTTCCAATCCATACTCTGTATTCTCCAGGATAGTTTTATGAGGAAATAGGGCGAAGTTTTGAAACACCATACTAATTTTCTTTCTTCTAGTTTCACGTAATTCAGCCGGTGACATGTTAACTATATTCTCATTATCAATCAAAATCTCACCGGATGTCGGGGCAATTAGACGGTTTAACATTCGAATCAACGTGGATTTCCCACTCCCCGATAATCCCATAACTACAAAAATTTCTCCTTCATAGATATCAAGATTGGCATTATTAACCCCAATCGTACATCCTGTTTTCTTTAAGATATCTTTTTTTGAAGAGCCCTGCTTCAATAATTCAAGTGCAGATTGTGGAGATTTTCCAAACACTTTTACAACATTTTTTATACTTATTTTTGGCTGCAAACAACCACTCCTTCTATGTATTTTTTTGAAACAAACCATTTTCCCCTACTTATTACTATATCCTATTTCGGGAAAATCTAAACTTTTTTGCTCCTTTATACCCTTTTGCATAAGAATTGACACTAAAAAAGCCCCTCTTTTATGAGGGGCCAGACATTCAATTTATCAAATTCTATTCTTCTTCACCAATTATTTTTACTTCTGTTTCCAGGCTGACGCCAAAATTAGCTTTAACCGTGTCCTGAACATGCTTAATTAATGCCAGATAGTCAGTAGCAGTAGCATCTCCAGTGTTAATAATGAACCCAGCATGCTTTGTAGAAACCTGTGCTCCACCAATTTGAGCCCCTTGCAAACCGCTATCCTGAATCAGTTTACCTGCAAAATAGCCCGGCGGACGTTTAAATACACTTCCGCAGGAAGGATACTCAAGCGGTTGCTTGGACTCCCTTAAAAAGGTTAACTCATCCATTTTTTCTTTAATTTCTTTTACATCTCCCGGTACTGGGGCAAAACGGGCTTCTAAAACGATATAGTTTTGCTTGGCAATCAAACTGCTGCGGTAAGTAAGCTCCATCTCATCTTTCGTCAATGTAAGAAGCTCACCCTTCTCATTTAACACGATCGCTGACTCAATCACCTGGGAGATTTCTCCACCGTAAGCACCAGCATTCATATACACAGCTCCACCGACTGAACCGGGGATTCCGCACGCAAACTCTAGTCCCGTCAGCTTCTGTTCTAAAGCAAAGCGTGATACATCAATAATGGTTGCTCCGCTCTGGGCAATAATTTTCCCATCTTCCATATAAATCTTATCCAAATGATTTAGAATCAGGACAATTCCTCTTATTCCACCATCTCTAACAATTAAATTCGACCCATTTCCTAAAATAGTCAACGGTATATCATTCTTATTTGCATAAAGTATCGTACTTTGAACCTCTTCATAGGTTGTAGGCAACACCAAAAAGTCTGCATTCCCACCCGTTTTAGTAAATGTATATTCACGTAAAGGTTCATCCTGTTTAATATGTTCTGCCTGAATAATCTGCTGCAATTCTTCAATTGTTTTTTGTTTATTCATACTCTCAACCTTCTGAATTTATATTTGTCATATCTTATTATATACATGATTCACTCTGGTAAATCACTGCAAATGGTTGGAAATCGCTAAAACTACATTCATGAGTAAAACGATAATCCTGTTAGTGAGATATCTTTAGAACAACCTCATTGACTATCATACTATAAATATGCCCTATAAAAAAATAGTTATATCTATACCAAGATACATCGAGTTAATTAAATGAACCATTTTTCTTTATGTATATGACATATACCTAAACTAATGTGCAAAAAGCATCATCCCTCCTTAAGGATGATGCTAAGTACACACTCTAAGCCCTTTTAATCTCTAATGTTCTTGCAACTAAGGATAAACCGTAATTAACCACAAAATACATAAGTGCAACGAGAATCAGGATGGGGTAAATATAGTTCCCGTTTTGCGCGTAAATAATCTGGCCGTTATGTGTCAGTTCTGGCAATGCAATAATAACCGCTAATGATGTATCTTTTAACAAGGAAATAAACTGACTAACAATAGGTGGAACCATGTTCCGCAAGGCCTGTGGCAAAATAATATGAATAAGTGTCTGTATGTAATTTAAACCTGATGAACGAGCTGCTTCTATATGTCCTTTTGGCACTGAGTTTAGGCCACTTCTGATAATTTCTGAAATCATGGCAGATTCAAAAATGGTTAACGCCATAATGGCCGCAGTCGTTACACTCATATTCAAGGACCAGCCTCTGCTTGGATCCTGTAAACCAAAATAAACAAAGAAAATAATTAGGATTAGTGGCAGATTTCGGATCGTTTCTACGATAACCGCCACAATCTTTGATAACAATGGTACCTTGGCATAACGGATTATTCCTAATATCCCCCCGATAATAAAACTAAGGATAATAGAAATTACAGCAACCTTTAGCGTAACAAGAAATCCATCTACTAAAAATTTAAGATTATCGGGCGTATATGCTCCTGCAAAATCCATGATTACGCCTCCTTACGAGCTTTTTGCCAGGTGTTTTTCTAAATACCCTACACCTAAACTGAGTGGAATGGTGATAACCAAATAGAATATAGCAACAAAAATATAGACATCAAATACAACAAATGTGTGGAGAGAGATCAAATCAGCCTGATACATTAATTCACCGCCAGCAATGACAGCCAAAATGGATGAATTTTTGACTAAATTAATAAATTGATTGCCTAATGGAGGAATAACAACTTTTATAGCCTGAGGCAAAACAATCATTCTCATGGCCTGCCCATAGGTTAAGCCTGATGAACGGGCTGCTTCCATTTGCCCTTTGTGAATTGAAAGAATCCCTGCACGAATGGCCTCTGCTATAAAAGCCGCCGTATAGATCGTTAATGCTAATGATCCCGCCGCAAAGCCTGGCATTTTCGCCCCATAATAAAAGAGAAATGCAATGATCAACAAAGGGATATTTCGTACAAATTCAACATAGGCAGTCCCAATCCAATTAAGTGGCTTGAAAGGCGCAATCCTCATGACTGCGATCACTGCTCCTAAAAAAAAGCTTCCTACGAGGGCTAATAAACTTATTTGTATCGTCTTTAGAAAACCCTCTAAATACATATCCATATTTTCTGCGAGTATAGAAAAATCCAGCAATTGATTCACTCCTCTTAATCAATCAGGATGAGCCTGTATGCCCATCCTGATTGGAGAAATTATTTATTTTTGATCCATTTATTAAGTATCTCATCATAAGTTCCGTTATCTTTAATTGTTTTTAGAGCTTTATTTAATTCATCCACTAATTCTGTATTACCTTTTTTAACAGCGATTCCATATGGCTCTTCCGTAAATTGTCCGCCAACTAATTCATACGAAGGATCTTCATCAACCATTCCATACAGGATGGCATCATCCGTTGTTAAAGCATCTCCTTGTCCGGATTTAAGTGCTGTAAAAGCTTCTGCATAGTTTTCATATTGCAGAACTTCTGCATCCGGTGCTTTTTCAGCTATATTTATAGCAGAAGTAGAACCTTTAACGGCAAGAACTTTGGTACCCGCTTTTAAATCATCTATGCTTTTAATTTTGCTTCCCTTTTTAACAAGCAATGATTGACCTGCTTCAAAATAAACATCTGTGAAATCTACTTCCTTTTTACGCTCCTCTGTAATTGTCATAGTGGCAACAACAGCATCAATCTTTCCATTCTGCAGCAATGGCACACGTGTTTTAGAAGTCACTTCTACGAACTCTACTTTATTTTCATCCCCAATTACCTCTTTAGCCAGTGCTTTTGCAATGTCCACATCAAAGCCTTCTACTTTACCAGTGCTCGTATTTTTCAATCCAAACAGGCGTGTATCATTTTTCACGCCAAATACGATTTTATCTTTATCCTTAATTTTTTCCAGACCCTTTTCAGATGATCCTCCGGTTGTTTCTTCTTTACTACCGCAGGCTGCCAACATGAATACAGCAATGATTGAGAGTATTGATACCTTCCAAAACTTTTTTAATGACATTCTTTTTCCCCCTTATTAATGATTTAAAATACGGCTTAAGAACGAACGAGCCCTTTCTTCCTGTGGATTCGTAAAGAATTCAGCCGGTGTGGATTCTTCTAAGATTTTTCCTTCATCCATAAAGACAATACGATTAGCAACCTCTTTCGCAAAGCCCATTTCATGCGTGACGACAACCATCGTCATACCTTCCTTCGCCAGCGCTTTCATAACATCCAATACTTCACCAATCATCTCAGGATCGAGAGCGGAGGTTGGTTCATCAAAAAGCATAACTTCCGGATTCATCGCTAATCCTCTTGCAATAGCTACACGTTGTTGCTGCCCGCCGGAAAGCTGGGCAGGATATGCATTTGCCTTATCAGGAATCCCTACTTTTTCAAGATATAGTTTTGCAGTCTTTTCGGCTTCCTCTTTAGATTTACCCAACACTTTCATAGGAGCCAATGTTATATTTTGAAGAACTGTTTTATGAGGATATAAATAAAAATGCTGAAATACCATACCGATATCACGACGAAGCTCGTTGATATTTGTCTTTTTATCCGTCACCGAAATACCATTTACTTTTAAAGTACCGCTATTAATCGCTTCGAGACGATTAATGCATCTGAGCATCGTACTTTTACCAGATCCCGAAGGACCAATTACGACTACTACTTCTCCCTTTTCAATTTGTAGATTTATATCTTTTAGAACATGAAAATCACCAAAATACTTATTTACATGATCAAAGACAATCAAAATACTTCCCCCTTGCTGATATTTGCAGCAATATTTTATATTTTCTGATATTATATGGACTACTTAGAATTATATGTATATAAAGTTTGTCCGTCAATCAAATTAAAACAGAATTTTCCGTTTTTGGAATAATTATACTTAGATAGGATCCATTAAATAACCTCTTATTATCATGACAATATACTATTTTTTTCTGAAAATATGTTTATGTGCGTAGTGGTTTAATCATTCTAATAGAATTTATTGAAGTAGCAAATTCATCTCATCTAGATGTAAAACTTGCTGTACTAAGAAATGTCATACTCTGAGGTAATAGAAATGTAGATCTAAAGATGTTTAAAAGGAATATTTCCTCCGATAAATGAAAAAGCAAAATAGGAACATGTTACTACATTTGTTCAATCCTATTTTACCTATATTTCATCATATAATTTAGATTTTACTGGTATATTATAACATTATCAATTATATTTTTTAAAAATTATAACATATTCTACTTAAACCAGCCTTTTTCTTTAAATCGAGAGATAGCTTCTATTCGATTATTGACGTCCAGTTTATCAAGTATGACAGAGATATAGTTTCGAACCGTCCCTGTTGTTATAAATAGTTGATTGGCAATTTCCTTCGTATTTTTCCCATCAGCTATTAAGCCCAAAACCTGCTGTTCACGTTCCGTAAGAGGGTTTTCCTCTTCATAAATCATGTCAACCAGTTCGGGTGCATAAATACGTCGTCCATCCATAATAACCCTGATAGAGTTGGCCAGTTCTTCACTCGGACTGTCCTTTAACAAATACCCGCGTACATCCGCTTTTCGTGCCCTTTCAAAATAACCTGATCTCGCAAAGGTTGTAAGTATAATTACTTTGCATGCGCTTCCTTTTAATTCTTCTGCGACATCGAGTCCACTTTTTCCAGGCATTTCTATATCCATCACACAAACATCTGGCTTATGCTGTTTGATCATGGATATAGCTTCCTCTCCATTTTTAGCTTTACCAACTACCGTCATATCTGGTTCTAAATCTAACAATGCGCCTAATGCACCAAGCAGCATTCTTTGATCTTCAGCTATTACGATTTTAATCATGCCATTACCTCCTGTTGAACGTTCCGCTCTATCAGTGGAATTTTAAAAATTAATTCTGTTCCTGAATTAACCCGAATATCAAGGCTTCCATTCACAAATTCAAGCCGCTCCCTCATTCCCTTTAATCCATTCCCTTTCCCCATTTCTTTTTCAACAATTCCTGTTCCATTATCCTGAATAATCATTGTTAATTCTGTATGCGTTTTTTTAATATCGAGTCTGCATTCATTAGCCCTGCTATGCTTCACGATGTTAGTAATAGCTTCCTTTAAACACATACTCAATACATTTTCCACAAGCAGCGGAATCTTCTGGATACTCTCTTCTCCTTCAACATAAAATTCCATTTGAGCTGCTCTCAATATTTGCTTGATACGGATTAATTCATCCTCCATTTTGGTGCCCCTCATATCAGCTACAATGTCACGCACTTCTTTTAATGCTGTTCTTGCAGTCACTTGAATATCTTTCAATTCATTCTTTGCCTGCTCCGGATTTATTTGTACCAGCCTACCGGCCAAATCACTTTTCAGTCCGATCAACGAGAGTTTCTGACCAAGAATATCATGTAAGTCCCTTGCAATTCGCTGGCGTTCCTGAAGCTTAACTAAATCTGATATTTGTTTGTGAGCATCTTTCAGCTCAGCCTCCAGCCTTTCTCTTTTGTGAATATTATAGGAGCTCAATGGAAGTAAAATAACACCAATTACACATATTAAAATAAAAGGAAATTGTGAAAAGAAGAGTGGATTCTGAGTAATGAATCCCCAATTAACCGTCAGTACTGTGCCTCCAACATGAATACCATATAAAATAAAGAAACCTACCTTATTCTCAACAGTTCCAATATAATAAGCCAGAAAGAGCGAAAAATAAACAAACCCAAATATTAATGACATAGCGATACAAATCGCCATTTGGATTCCTACCCAGAAATAAACAAATCCACCTTTCGAAATAGCTGAAATACGATTGCTTATAAAAAATAACAGAATAAGAATGATTCCTAACACAATCATAAAAATGGATTTTGCATGAAAAATAAAATAGAAAGGGAGAATACTAAATACGAGCCAAACATAAAGATTCAGTCCTTTATTAGTTGGAAATAACTGATTCAAAGCATTCAATTGTCCTCTCCCCCTCCATTAATTTTACTTCAGCATATACCAGTAAATAAAAAAAATACAGTAAATTTACTGTATTTTTTTGTAACATCTAAATTATGACTTTACCTTACCAGCACGCCTATTTATGTCTTTAAAGCTCACAAAGCCTTTACCTTTTTCATCCCATAAGCGAAAACGGATTGCCTTTAAGCTTGAAGATATCGTAATGGTTGTAGCTTGCTGTAAAGGAGCAGTCTCATTATGGACTTTTTCAAGATGATAATTTGGTACTCTTGGGCTTAAATGATGGACATGGTGAAACCCTATATTCCCCGTCACCCATTGAAGAATTCTTGGAAGCTTATAATAGGAGCTTCCGTCGATTGCCGCTTTGACATAGTCCCAATCTTTTTCTTCCTCAAAATATGAATCTTCAAATTGATGCTGTACATAGAATAACCAGATTCCAAGAGCACCTGCAATAAACAAGATCGGCAATTGAATCAATAAAAATTCTTTCCAACCGATGAGCAAGCACATAGATGCATATATGACGACGATAGATAGATTGGTAATATACGTGTTTATGCGTTCTTTTCTTCTGGCACCCTTACGATTGAAACGATTTGTAACTAAAAATAAATAGATAGGACCTAACCCAAACATGACAATTGGATTCCGATATAGTCGATATATTAACTTTTCCTTAAACGAGGCCATCTTGTATTCCTCGACAGTCATGATCCAAATGTCTCCGGTTCCACGCTTATTCAAATTACTGCTTGTCGCATGATGAATGGAATGACTTCTTTTCCACTGTTCATATGGAAACATGGTAATAACTCCAGTTATCGTCCCTAAAATGTCGTTCCATTTCCTATTTTTAAAAAAGGATTGATGGCAGCAATCATGGAAGATAATAAATAATCTAATAACAAATCCGGATGTAAGTACCGCAAAAAACAATGTCAGCCAATACGAAATCTCCAGGCTTTGATAGGCAGCAAACCAAAGAATTAAAAATGGAATAAATGTATTTAGAATTTGTTTTACGCTTGATTTTGTATTCGCCTTTTCATAGGGAGCAATTTGTTTTCTTAAGGATATATTCTTCTCCTTGGACATTTTATTCACCTCTATAACAATATTTATTCTTAATGTTATAGAATAGTTCAACTCCAAACTAGTCATAAACGTCAATAGGTGAACATGACATATGTCATATACAAACATTTTTGAATAAACTGAATAATTCATTTGCAAATCAAAAAAAATTAAACTATAGTTAATGTAATCACTTACTTAAAGGAGGAATGTATTATGGAACCTCAAATAGCAAACATCGTTAATGTCAATTTCATATCACAGCCCTCTGGTAAGGATGCATAAAATTCCTTTATTTTAACATGATTGAATTTGCATATTTCCGTGGGCTGTGTGCGCCCACGGTTTTTATTTGTCCGAATCTGTCTATAACACAGAAACGACATAAAGGAGACCAACGTATTTGGCCTCCTTTTTATTTTGCAATCAAAAACAATCATTTGGAGGAATTTAAATTGAATTTAAAACAATTAGGCTGGAATAAACATTTTGAAGAAGCTTTCAAACAATATAGCAATAAAGAATATACAGTAGGCCGTATAGCTTTGGAGCATAAAGGTATGTATCGTGTTTTCTCAGCTGATGGTAATCTTTTAGCTGAAGTTACAGGCAAAATGCGTCATGAAGCAAAGGAAAGCTCAGATTTTCCTGCAGTCGGTGATTGGGTTACCATCACTTCCCGAAAAGATGAGCAAAAAGCAACCATCCACGCCGTACTGCCAAGAAAAAGTAAATTCTCAAGAAAGAAAGCTGGAGTGACAACTGAAGAGCAACTTGTCGCAGCCAATATCGATACCATTTTCTTAGTCAATGCACTAAACACCGATTTTAATATGCGCAGGCTGGAACGTTACTTATTGATGGCTTGGGAAAGCGGAGCAAATCCTGTCATTATTTTAAGCAAATCTGATTTATGTGATGATGTTGATCAAAAAATCAGAGAAGTAGAGGCAATCGCATTAGGTGTACCCATTCATGCTATCAGTGCGGAAAACAGGATGGGTTTAGAGCAATTAGACCCTTATATCCAAGAAGGTAAAACAGTTGCTTTACTTGGTTCATCTGGTACCGGTAAATCAACATTAACAAATGTACTATACGGCGACAGCATCCTAGAGGTTAAATCCATTCGGAAAGATGATGATAAAGGGAGACACACAACTACACACCGAGAACTAGTTATCCTTAATGGAGGAGGGATCATAATTGATACTCCCGGAATGAGGGAATTACAATTATGGGAAGCCGACGAAGGAATCAGTCATAGTTTCACTGATATAGAAGAATTAGCTTCACAATGTAAATTCACAGACTGTAAACACAAAACCGAACCAAGTTGCGCAGTACAGGAGGCAATATCCAATAAAACGCTGAGTAAAGAACGCTTTGCCAGTTACCTAAAACTCCAACGCGAACTCGCCTACCTAAACCGAAAAGAAAACCAACGCGCCGCACTCGCGGAAAAAGCTAAATGGAAAAAAACAAAAGGCTGAAGGGCCCCGCTCAGCCGCGACAAGCGTAAGAAGAGGCGCGCAGGGAGAACGATTCTTCCTCCCGTAGCGGCTAGGCCCTGAAGCTAGATTAAGCAAAAAGCGGAGACGGCTTGCCCAGAAGCGAGGAGCATAAGACAGGAACTCGGAAGGAGGTGTTCTCCCTCCTGTAGAGTTCATACTTATGTCCTGAGCTTCTAGCCGTCGAAGCTAGATTAAAACAAAAGGCTGAAACGACTGGGTTAAGGATCGAAGACTAAGTTCGCCACATCCTGTGGCAACGTCTTCGTGACCTACATCCTGTAGGCCTCCGACAAGCATAAGAGGAGTCATGTAGGGAGGCGCTCTATAAAGGACCAAAGGCTATGGGCGCCACGTCCTGTGGCAACGCCTTTGTGACCTACATCCTGTAGGCCTCCGAAGTGGCTATCCTTATGACTCGAGGGACTAGGAGTTGAAGCTGGATTAAAACAAAAAGCTGAGACGACTTGCCCAGAAGCGAGGAGCATAAGACAGGGGCTCGGAAGGAGGTGTTTTTTCCTCCTGCAGAGACCATGCTTATGTCCTGAGCTTCTAGCCGTCGAAGCTAGATTAAGCAAAAAGATGAAGGGCCTAGCTCAGGAGCGAGGAGCATAAGACAGGAGCTCGGAAGGAGGTGTTCTCCCTCCTGTAGAGGTCATGCTTATGTCCTGAGCTCCTAGGCCCTGAATCTGGATTAAGCAAAAGGCTGAAGGGCTGGGTTAAGGAACGAAGACTAAATTCGCCACATCCTGTGGTAATGTCATCGTTCTTTTTCTTTTGTACTACCTTATCTTTCTGAGTGAACTGCCCACTCAAATCAAACCTCTCTTATACAAACCCTCTTACATAAAAAAATTACAAAATTCTCCTCCCAGTGCAGAATATTCAATCATTTAACCAAAATATGTTAAAATCATCATGACAAAATGATTATCCATATTTACAAGATAAAAGGCAGGCCTTTGTACAGAAAGAGGAGATTTAAATGAATAGTCCAATAGGAAGAAAAAAGCGGACAGAAAAATTATTAAAAGAGATGGGAATCCCAATAAATACACACTTACATACATTAGAAAGTGAAAATAGCCTGCATTTTAAAGATATTGAACAGGTGATTGACCGAATTATTGCCATCACTATAGTATCGGCTAAAGGCAGCGGTGCCCCCGATGAAACGATCGACGAATTTTTAGAGAGTTACAATGCGAAAGAATTATTTTCTCCTGAGGAAAAAGAGTTCATTGAGAATGAAGAACCTGACCAGGACGAATATAACACCTACTCCTGGAAAATTGAATGTAACTCTGCCCTTTTATGGGCCATTAATCTGATACCCGATCTTCCATTCCCACATACTTTATCCGATGTAGAAACACTTTATGATCTTGTATTGCATTCTACCAAGGAAGAGCTATTGGAACGGGCTTCCTATCGGGACAAAAATGAAATACTGGATGCACTCGATCTTTTGTACAGACTCCATTGGGCTATTGCCGAAACTCGTATGAATAATGAAGAATTTCCGATTGAAATTAGTCCCGGTGTTGTTTACGAGAGAAGATATGCTCTAAATTGGATGATTAATATCTTGGATGAGGAATGGGACGATATATCAATGGATACAATCTAAACCTATACTATATTCGATCAATTCAGATGGGGATGCCTTGGCTTGCAGTTTCGTCACTACTTGTTACGAACTTACCATATCCCCTCCATTTGGATGAAGGATTTGCCCCGACATATAGCTCGAATCATCTGATGCTAAAAATACATAGCTGGGGGCAATTTCAAATGGTTGGCCTGCTCGCTTCATCGGTACCTCAGGAGTTAATGTTCCAAAAGTCTTTACCTCTTCAGCTGAAAATGAAGACGGAATCAGCGGTGTCCAAATTGGTCCTGGAGCTACACCATTTACCCGAATCCCCTTTTTTATTAAAGAAAGAGAAAGCGAACGCGTAAATGTAACAACCGCCCCTTTCGTTGCTGAATAATCCAATAGCTTAGGGTGACCATTATATGCTGTTACGGAAGCTGTATTTATAATAGAAGACCCACGCTGGAGATGTGGCAGGACAGCCTTCACCATAAAAAAATAGGAATAAATATTCGTACGAAATGTTAAATCAAGTTGTTCCTCCGTAATATCCTCAATCCGTTTTTGAACAAACTGTACAGCATGATTATTTACCAAAATATCGATCTTTCCAAATTCGTCCAAACATTGACGAACGGCAGCCACTGACATATCCTCATGGGTAAGATTTCCACATATAAGCAGGCACTTAACCCCTAGCTTCTCGATTCTTTCTTTTGTTTCCTCGGCATCCTCATGCTCATACAGATATACAATAGCAACATTCGCACCCTCTTTCGCAAAAGAATAGGCGACCGCTCTGCCAATACCTGAATCTCCTCCTGTAATAAGCGCAGTCTTCCTCTCCAGCTTTCCGCTCCCTTTGTAGTATGGATTTTCAGATATAGGTCTAGGATTCATTACATATTCCAACCCCGGATGCTCGCTTTGATGTTGAGGAGGAAAAGCAATCGGTACATCTTTACAATATCTTTCCTTCCTTAAATACTTATAGTATGGATACATATAATTCAGACCTCCCGAATTTTAGCCTCACTATTATGCGTATAGCAGAAAAGTGTCCTATATGCACCCTGGGGTTATATATTTATTAAAATAGCCTATCAAGAGACAGGTGGCTTCCTATAATCCCTTTAACATAAAAAAGACACCCACTCTGGGTGCCCTTCATTTAAATACTTTTTACATTTTGGATAATGAATCCACTTTTTGGGTAGGTTGGTATTCTGGTCTTACTGATTGCTAAGTCCTGTTCGGGTACTTCATAATCAATATCTTTAACTAGAAAATCAACAGTTGTTTGCAAAATCTTGACGGTAGCCCATTCCCCTGCACAACGGTGTCCCTTATCATAATCTCCGCCGCCTTGTGGAATAAAGGCAAATGGGCTGTCCTTCCATTCTCTAAATCGCTCAACGTTAAATGTATCTGGATCATCCCAAAGATTCGGATGATGATTGGTTCCGTATAGATCCAAAAGAACCAATGTCCCTTTTTTGAACGGATATTCATTCCAATAAAAGTCTTTGCGGACTCTGGCTCCTAAAAATGGTGCAAAAGGATAATAGCGACGTACTTCCTGTACAAACATTTTATTGTACACTTCATTATTGGTTTTCAATAATTTACGTACCTCAGGATAATCATGCATCGCTATAGCACAGAATACAACAAAATAACAATTAGCCACCACAGGTCGAATGATATTAATTAATTCGACCGCAGCCAATTCCGGTTCCAACAATTCACCAGTCAAATCACGATGATTAGCTATGATCGATAAAGCAGTACCTTGCTCAGCTCTTAGTTTCCCATCCCGTACTTGTCCAATAATATCAGCAACCCACTTATCTGAGTCTCTTCTTGCCCATCTGCCTTTTTGGTATCTTGGACCCACTCCACCAATAGAATCAACTAAATTAAACATTTCTTCTGCTCTCTTTTTTACTTCCTTTTCTTTTAACGGAACTCCAGCCCACTCACAGGCAATCCTGTAAAGAACTTGTTTAGCCTCTTCCATTAAAATCACTTTTTTACTCTTTTCCCATTTAGGGATAACCGACATCCATTGTTTTTTTGTGATTTCCTGGAGTTTGTCCAAACTTTGGTGTGTCATAATCGACATGAACATCCCTTTACGATGTCGGTGTTCTTCTTCATCCAGCGTTTGTACACCATTTTTACCAAAAAGAGATTTCTGAATTCTCATCGGAATTGCCGGTTTACGAATAAATCGATCTTCATCATAGAAGGCTCTTCCAGCTTCCTCTCCTGTCATACAAATAACCTTCTGTCCCAGAAGGCGAGTCTGAAATATGTCCGAATTGAATTGCTTTCGCCTGTTAGAAATAAATTCGTACCCTTCTGATAATAGGGTAAGGGTGTTATCAACGGTTTTTTCACGAGGAATTTCTTTTATACCTTTCATATCAACAGCTCCTCATATATAGTCCATAATAAAACAGGATACCCCTCAGAAAAGTATATAAACATACTATTCATGCATGCCATTTCCGTTCTGTACCAACTAGCTGCCCTAATAGAAATAAGACTTACGTAATCCGTAAGTCTCTAATCAATTTTCAATATATACATGCTGGGAAAGTTCATGTTTTAAATGTTGCGGTATAGGTTCTGTTTTCTGAGTCTCCAAATTAAAATTAACATATACTGCTGTCCCTTTGGCACAAACCTGACCATTCTGGTGAATCTCCTCATACAGCTCCAAGCTTGTATTTCCAATGTGTTTAACCCATGTGAAAACTTCGACATTTGTACCGAAATATATTTGTCTACTATAATCTATATTCATATTTAGAATGATCATTTTCCATTTCTGAAATGAGAGATCTGGAGTAAACAGTTTAAAAATCGGGTTCCTTGCTGCTTCAAGCCAAATGGGAATCGTCGTATTATTGACATGGCCAATGCCATCTGTTTCAGAAACTCTCGGCTCTATCGTTTTCTTATACATACCGGCCTCCCGCCTCCCTACTCAAAGGCACTCCTTTATATGCATGCTGATAAATGTTCAATATATCATCCTTATTTAAAGGGAGCGGACTTCTGGCCAGCAGCCTTGTCTGTTTGTTCGCATCATCGGACAATCCTACCAACGAGGCTTCCTTCACACCATATTCTTTCAATGTGACAGGCAATCCAACGTCCTCTATCAATTGATGAAACACCTCGAATGGCGTCTGCTTTTCATCTCCCAGCATCGTTACTAGATGACTCATTTTATCCTGGCAATGTTCCTTAATATAGTCCATTACATAAGGCAGCAATACAGCATTCGATTCACCATGAGGCAGTTTGTATTGACTTCCTAGTGGATACGCAAGTGCATGGACACCGGCTACACCTGCATTGTGAAAAGCCAGGCCAGCCAGATAACTCCCATGGCTCATTGCTGATCTTGCTTCCGGGGTCTCACCATTTTGTACAGCCCTGCGGATTGCCCCTCCAATAAGCTTAATTGCTTGAATGGCAATCCCATCCGTCACATCATTCGCTCGGACTGAAAGATATGACTCTATCGCATGTGTCAAAGCATCCACACCGGTAGCAGCCGTAATTCGTCTTGGTACAGAAACAGTCAGCTGCGGATCGACAATTGCCAGATCAGACAACAAATACTTATGGGTAATGACATCTTTTGTTCCATCAAGTGATAACACGGCAATATCCGTCACTTCACTTCCAGTCCCCGAGGTGGTCGGGATTAATATTTTTTGTTTCCCTTTACGGAGGATTGGTTTTGTCCCAGTTAAATTTAAATAGTCGGCAACATCCCCTTCATTGTCAGATATAACCGCGGCCAGCTTAGCTAAATCCAATACCGATCCTCCGCCAATACCTACAATACAATCAAAATCTTCTATTCTTGCAAAATCGACCAATCGTTGAGCACAAGCAAGAGTCGGCTCTGGCTCTACATCTGTGTAAATTTCAACTCTATATTTTGATTGCAATGGAGTCATATAAGGTGTAAGCAATCCAATATCAAGTAATATTTGGTCAGTGATTAGCAGGATTTTATTACTTTTCATAGATTGCAAACCTTCATCCAGTCTCTCCATTGAACCCCAGCCGATAAAAGTTTGACTTGGTAATTTAATAGTAGACAACACCATCACAGCCTCCTTTTCTCTATTAATGACTCTTTACTGAAAATCTAAAGACTTCTTTTACATACTTCGTTATAAACCGTCTATTTCCTGTTATATTTTTAACAACTACACAATTTTCTTCCAATTAAATATAAATTTTACATCTATTATCTATTTTAATATGATAGAAGTAACCACTTTCCCATCGATATAAAACTAATATGCCAAGGATTGCAGGAGATGAAGATGCATGAAAATCAAGAAAGTCCTTAATAATAATGCCGTTATTGTCATGGATGAAAATCAGGAAAAAATTGCGCTGGGTCCAGGAATTGCATTTAATAAAGGGAAAAACGATATCATCAATAGGAATAAGATCGATAAACTATTTGTTATCAAAAACAGTGATCATTTTGATCAGCTTTTGCCCCAAATCCCCAGTGAGCATATGATTCTAACACAGGAGATTATTCATTATGCTGAGGATTGCCTTCAAGTAAAATTAAATCCCCATATCTTTATTGCTCTCGCAGACCATCTTACGTTTGCGATTGAACGCCATGAAGATGGTATATTTATAAAAAATAAACTTATCCCCGAAATAAGAGTTTTATATAAAAAGGAGTTTGACATAGGCATTTGGGCGATCAATCATGTTAAGGAGAAAATAGGTATACAAATGCCCATAGATGAAGCTGCCTTTATCGCGCTCCATCTGCATACGGCATCTATTCCGTCTGGAAATCTGCAAGTCTCCCTGCGCCAAACTTCTATTATTAATGAAATTGTACATATGATCAGGGACTATTTTTCTATCAGTTTAGAAGAAACAGGACTTTCCTACGAGCGCTTAATAACTCATTTTCGCTACACCCTGTATAGAGTCAATGAAGCTCCTGAACGCACAATGGATGAAGAAATGCTAATGATGATAAGCAGTAAGTTTCCTTCCTCTTACCAATGTGCTAAAACAATCGCAGAACATCTATCTACACAGCATGGCATACATCTTCCCTCTGAGGAAATTGGCTATATTACGATTCATATTGAGAGATTGCGAGGCAGAAAGGGATGATTATGTTATTTATTGCTGATAGCTTTGACCGCTTCTCTCATAGTTGAACTTGTAATACTAAAAAAAGCTCTTTCCATATCGACTGGAAAGAGCTTTCGTTTGAGTTGCATTATAGGCTAGATGCCTGCAAAAAATGAAGCTAAGTTGCCAATTTAATAGGATCCACTTGAAATTCTATGATTGTATCTTTCATTTAAAACGATTATGAACTAGTTCTTTACTAATTTTTTTAATTCATCAGCAACAAACTGAACGTTTGTACCGACAATAACCTGCAGACTTTCCCTTCCGGTTATCTTAATACCATGTACACCGGTTGATTTAATTTTATTTTGATCAACCGCTTCCATATTTTTGACTTCCAGTCTAAGGCGAGTTGCACAATTATCAACAGAAACGATATTTTCTTTCCCACCCAATCCTGTATAAATCTCAGCAGCTAAACTAGCATATTTATTTTCAATAGAGGCCGCAGCAGATTGCATTCCATTTGCCTCATTCTCCAATTCTTCTCCTCTTCCAGGTGTATTAAGATTAAATTTCACAATAATGAATCGGAACAAGAAATAATAAATGACTGCAAAAATTAATCCCTGGACAATCAGCATATAAGGCTGATTTGCAAGCGGTAATTTGAAACTTAGGGCAAAGTCTATAAAACCAGCACTGAATCCAAACCCCGCTGTCCAATGAAAAGTGGCGGCAACCGCTAGAGAAATTCCTGTCAATACAGCATGGACTAAGTATAATAATGGGGCTGCAAACATAAAAGCAAACTCAAGAGGTTCTGTCACACCTGTAAAAAATGCAGCAAAGCCTGCAGCAAGCATTAAGGAAGCGATCTGTTTCTTATGTTTTGTTTTCGCCGTATGATACATAGCCAATCCAGCAGCAGGTAACCCAAACATCATTACCGGGAAGAATCCGGCCTGATACATTCCAGTGACACCTTTTACACCTTCACCTTTCCAGAAGTTACTGATATCATTAATGCCCGCAACATCAAACCAGAATACTTGGTTTAACGCATGGTGTAGACCGGTTGGTATTAATAATCGATTGAAGAATCCGTAAAGACCGGCACCTACAGCTCCCAATTTAGAGATACCTTCACCAAATGAAATCAGTGTTGTATAAACAGGAGGCCAAACAAAGAGTAAAACGATAGAGACAACCAGCATGGCTAAGGCTGTCATAATTGGTACCAAACGTTTACCGCTAAAGAAAGCCAATGCATCCGGAAGCTTGACATGACTGAATCTGTTATACATGGAAGATGCTATAATACCTGATATGATTCCGACAAATGCATTTTTGATTTTATCAAAGCCTGGTTGCACATTTTCTAATTCAATCCCTTTTAACATCGCAACCGTCTCCGGTGCCAGCAGGGTCGTTACAACTAAAAAGGCAACTAAGCCACTTAAAGCAGCTGAGCCATCCCGATCCTTTGACATTCCAAGCGCCACACCGACTGCAAACAGGATTGGAATACTGTCTATAATTGATGATCCGGCTTTGATTAAGAAGGCTGCCACAGGACTCTCAGCACCCCAGCCACTCGGGTCAATCCAGTAACCAAGTCCCATCAAAACAGCAGCAGCAGGCAAAACTGCGACAGGCAACATTAACGAGCCGCCCAGCCTTTGTATATACTTCTTCACTTTACTCCCTCCACTTCTTTTAATTAGTGAGCTAGACTACGCTTTCAAGCCATAAATTTGACCAGATTTTGAAAACGTTTTCAAAATAATGCACTTTCCTAAAGTTCTCATCACCTCCTTTCATGTATAATAAAAAATAGTTTTAGATTGTCATAATAACCGTTTCACCTTGTGTACACGTTCCCTTACTGCCGTAGGTAATTTCCTTATCGCTATTCATCACTATAATTGGAGTAACCGTACTTTCAACTCGCTCCTCTAAATACGCCCAATCCACCTCTATCAACAATTGTCCAGCTCTCACCTGTTCTCCTTCTTTAACAGAAGGCTGAAATCCTTCTCCATTTAAGGCAACAGTTTCAAGACCAATATGAATTAAGACCTCAATACCAGATTTACTGCGGATCGCAATGGCATGTTTGGTTGGAGCAATCATGATAATCTCTCCATTAATAGGCGCATATACATGGCCGCCCGATGGCTGAATTGCAATACCTTCTCCCATCATTTTTTGGCTAAATACCGGATCGGGAACCTCTTCAATTGAAATAACTGTACCATTTAACGGTGCCACCAAATTATTCTCTTTCTTCTTAAAAAAACTAAATGCCATTCTTAATTGCTCCTCTCTGTCTATAGATATGAATTGTATTTAGAAATTAATCTTCATCCTGTCCCATTGACCAAAAAAAGGCATGGCGGAATTAGAAATAGGTTACTACTAACCTATCACTATACCACCATGCCTGATCGTATCAGTTACATGTGAGACAGATAACATTTCTATCTCCATAGTATCATTTTTCCTATGTAAATTACAGGATAATTTTGGATGCACTTACAATCTTTTTATATTTTCACTACCCTTATACCATTCATGAAATTCGACAACGACTTCCTTTGGTACATCAGGTAATGAAGTAATGACAACCGGCTTGGAGCGATTGGTGAATTCCAATGTAGCCACGTTAAATTTACGCTGCAGCCATGAATATTTACTCACGGTTTGCTGAATATTCTTACGTTTTGTTAAAAAGGTTTCTGTAATTAAACCGCCATTTCGTACTTGGATGAAAGCATCCGTTTGCAAATAGCTTGTAAATTTATAATTAAGGAGGCGGAGAATCAGCTCAATTACAAATACACCTATCGCCAACCAAATCCAGTCTTTCTTGAATAAAAAGAGACCGATCAAAGCAGCAATCGTCCAGTAATAAGGGCGAATTAGCCTTAGCCATAATACGTGCTTCGGTAAATGAGTCATTTCTTCTTCAATATGATAATCTGGCAATAATTCATTCGTTAACGAATAGGCTTCATGCTTTGGTAAAAATGGATAAAGTGAACTAATCTCCTGTTCACTACTCTCTGTTTGGCCGGCACTTACTACCTTGACCTCGGCCATCCCCAGAAGACGCTTGATTAAAGACTGTTTAATCGTAATCGCCTGAACCCTGCTTTTTTGTATAGAAAAAGTGTTTCTGTTCAACACTCCTTTAGAAATATAAATCCTTTGATTATCACCGGCTATTTCATAATTCCCATACTTGATGACAGTTTGGATATATCCTATTCCAAAAGAAAGAAGAAGCGCAATTATAATCAACGGAACCAATAAACCTAAGTGATTCATAAAGTAGGTAAACACTGCTTTAGTGGATTCCTCTACATTAAAAAAATCATCAATATTTGAGTACACAGCTGCCAGAAGAGGGAAAATGGCTAGAAAACTGAATGACGTCAGCGCAGCTTTTAGGTTATCTTTTTGAGTGGAGCGGAAGTAGATCTGTTTTTCAACGACTTCTTCTTCTTTTGCTTCATCTAACCGATTGGAATTTTTCCTGTATACTAAATCAAGGATGCGATCCGCTTCCTCTGAACTAACAGCCTCAAAGATTAGAGTCGATTCGTCATCCGTAGTCCCGGTTTCAAGTTTAATCGTTGTTAGCCCAAGCAGCTTATGAATAAAGTTTGTTTGAATATGATGGTCCTGAATTCGTTCATAGGTTGTTGTACGCAGCTTTTTAACCAACACACCCTCATGAAGAACGATCGCTTCTTCGTTCAATTCATAGGTATTTGAATACCATTTTAATGGAATGTATATAAGGGCCCAGGCAACAACAGCCCAAAATGCATATCGCGCCCATACAACCCAACCGGTCTCTGTGCCAGCATTTAAAATAAATAGGAAGATGATAATAAATAAGAGACTTTTAATAAATGAAACGATTTCTATAAGAATCCAGGCAGGATGCTGTCTTTTTTTAGAGTGATTCATAACTCCTGCTCCATTCCTTTTTCATCACGGTCTTTAACCTTCGCGAAAATCGCAATTTGCTCCCTTAAAGCGATCGCTTGTTCAGCTGGTATCGCTGGAATCGTATGATTTGTAGTTGTGGTTCCTATTTCAACATCATAAAGCTGATACTTTCGTAAGAAGGGACCTTGATGTGTCGATACATATTCTACTTTTGCCATCGGAATCACAATGTGCTCTACAATAAAATGGCCACGCTTCAATTGAACGTATTCCTCGTCAATCTCGTATCTCCAGGTTTTATATTTATAGTACGGTTCAAATAAAATTTCATAAATAGCTGAAAGCACTGTCAAACCTATAAGCACGATTAAAGTATAGGTGATCCACGTTTTCCATTCATACATTTCAGATAGATACCATAATACCCCAGCTACGAGGATAGTGGCTCCATGCCCAAGTGTTTTGGACAGCCTCCAAACCAATATACTGTCCTTCGATATTCTCTGCGTCGGTTCTTGAATCTGTAAATACATTGCTCCACATCCCTGCTTATCTTTTACTATCTATACGTGAGGATAGATATTTACTCTGTTATGCTCCTATCCCTTATTTCGACAAAAAACCTTCTATTCCTTTCAATCAAATAAAAAAACCCGGTAACTAGCCTTACCGAGTTGTATCCTTCCAGGTTTATCCCAGCTTGATTGAGATACTGCATTTAGCCTGTAACTCATCGTGCGCAGGTAAACGAACAACACCTTCCATCTGTTCAAATCCACCAGGTAATGCCATCCATGGTTCAAGACATACATATTGATTTGGCCGTTCTGACCACACAACAATGGTAGTAAAGTCGTTGCTATACTCTACTTCTATAGTGTCTTGATTATTACTTAGTCTGGATATCCCTTCAGATACCGGATTGAAATTCTTTGCATCCTGAATAGGTAAATCTTTTAGATTTTCTTCGTACTTTTTTGTTATGCCATCTTCATTATCAACATATTGAGTTGCTGGAATTTCATAACGACTGTTTGGATGATTCGCATTAAAATAAGGATGAAAACCAGCATAGAATGGCATGGTTTCTGATGATAAATTTTTGTAGGTTTGGTAGATACTTAGTTTTCCGTCTTCCAATTTATACGTAAATTCTAGAGAAAAATGAAAAGGGTATTGTTTAAAGCTTTCTTCATCATCCTGCAGTTGTAAAGTAGCCCAATTTGAAGCTTGATCGATTACTTTCCAAGCTTTATTCCGGGCAAATCCATGCTGTCGCATTGTATATGTATGTCCGTTTAATTGATATTCATTGTTTGGTAATGGACCACAGATTGGAAACAGAACCGGGTTTCCTCCGCGGATATTTTTTGCTGGATCCGCAAACGTTTCCTCTTGTAAATATAAAATGTCCTTTCCATGAAGAGTTAGCTGAATTAAGATGCCCCCTCTTTCCGGACATAAAACCGCTCTTGAATCTGTGGCTTTTTCCGTAAGAACGATTACGTTATAACCCGCCATTACTTCCATCGTCATTCCGTTCACTCCTTAAACCTAAATTGATTTATATTTGTGAATTATACCACAATTCATACTCATATTGATTAATGGCTAGACAAAAAAACACAGTTTCGTTAGCAAACTAGGTTGCTAGGAAACTGTGTTTTTAGTTGTTTAGTCTTCTACTATATCCTTACGATTCTTCTTAAGCATTTTAGAAAGTACCTCATAAACAATCGGTACTACTACTAAAGTTAATAGCGTGGAACTAATCAAACCGCCAATAACGGTAATAGCCAGGTCTTTTGAAACAAGACCTCCACCGCCGCCATCACCGAGTGCCATTGGTATCATTGCACCAATTGTAGCAATAGCAGTCATGAGAATTGGGCGCAATCTTGTTGCTCCAGCCTCAAGAATGGCTTCACGCATCTTCATTCCTTCACGTTCCATGTGAATGATACGGTCAACTAACACTATGGCATTTGTAACAACAATACCAATTAACATTAACAGACCCATCATAACAGATACAGAAATGGTTTGATCAGTTAGATATAATCCAACAAATGAACCTATTACTGCAAATGGCAAGGAGAACAGAATGGCAAATGGCGCCAATCCTTCACGGAATGTGACAACTAGGATAAAGTAGACAATTGCAACTGCTGCAATCATGGCCACCCCTAGCTGTGTAAATGTCTCAGTCATATCTGCTGCAACGCCCGCAACTCCCGTCGTTACACCCTTAGGTAGATCGAGTTTATCCACTTCTTCATCTGCTGCAGTTGAAGCCTTGGATACATCTTCACCGATAATGGTTGCAGACACAGTCGCATAATACTCACCTTCAGAACGAGCTAATGTGTTGAGTGTTGTGCCTTCTTCAACTTTTACTAACTCGGATAAAGGCATTGCCGTACCCTGTGCAGTTGGTATTGGCGTTTTCAGTAAGTCATCCATTGATTTCGGATCAGCTTTCGCTTCACGTTGAACGACTACCTCTATATCATTGCCATCATTTTCAACTGTCGTTAATACTTCTTTTTGATCAGATGCATTTAGTGCCATAACAATTTGGCCAGTAGTTAAACCATATTGCAGGACATCCGCCTGATCCACATTTAATACGTGCTCAACATATGGATCCTCGGCATCAGAAGTCACATCTTCAACTTCATCCACATTACCGAGAGCGCCTTCCACTTGTTTAACAGCATTCTGCAGATCATCCAAGTCCTTACTGTAAATCGTGTAGCTTACTTCATTGGATGACATGCCGCCCATAGCTGCAAAGTCTTGCAGCTTCCATTCACCTGATTGGCCGATATTAAGTAAATATTCTTCAACTTCTTCTTTTGCCTCACTGAAGTTTTCCATATCAGGATCAAAGATGAGGAACATTAATGCTCCGCCAGCACCGCCGCCCATAGCCATAGATGCTGCCATATCAGCAGAATCAGAATCGTTTACGGATATCTGGATTGTATCTATATCTTTCCGATCCATTAACTTCTCTTCGACTTGCTCAATGTTTTTCAATGTATCTTCCTGTAACTCACCAGTAGCTGGTGTGTACGTAATATACATTGTTTTCTCTTCCTGTGATCCCATAAAGCTGAATCCAATTAACGGTGTTAAGGCTATTGAACCAACTAGCAGAACAACAGCGATAATGGAGGTGATGATTTTATGGTTCAGCACCTTCGCCAATACACCTTTATACCATAATGCTAGTTTACCTACTTCTTTATGCTGACCTTCTTTTCTTTCACCATATATTCCTTTACGGAATAAGAAGTGAGATAGTGCCGGAACAATTGTAATGGCCACGATTAACGATGCAATCAAGGCAAATGACATTGTTAAGGCGAATGGCATGAACAATTCTCCTACCATACCACCAATGAAGACCATTGGGGCAAATACTGCTATCGTTACTAATGTTGAAGACAATATAGGCTTGAACATTTCAAGCGTTGCTTCACGAATCAGTGCACGCCCTCTAAGCTTCTCTTCTTTCAAGTGCATTCTTCGATAAATATTTTCCACAACGACAATGGAGTCATCAATTACCCGTCCAATCGCAACCGTAATCGCACCAAGTGTCATGATATTTAAAGTAATATCCATCCAATTCAAGAGCAACAATGCCATGAAAATGGATACTGGTATAGAGATAATGGATATAATCGTAGATTTGATATCCCGTAAAAATAACAAGATAACCAGAATCGCAATTAATCCGCCAAATAAAGCTTTTTCAATCATCGTAAATACAGAGTCTTCAATTGGTTTACCCTGGTCAAGCGTAACATCGATCTTCAATCCATCGATTGCCTTCTCCTGGTCATCAATTAAATCTTTAACAGCATTCACGACTGTCACGGTATTTGCTTCCTGCCCTTTAACGATTTGAATCGCTATGGCATCCTTACCGTTCGTACGTGAAACGGATTCTACTTTACCAACCGTTTCAATTTTTGCAATGTCACTCAATTTCACAAATGGCGTTGGATTTTCCGCAGATGGTGTAACTGGAATGACCATGTTTTTCAGGCCATCAACTGTTTTTAGTTTACCATCTACATAAACCGCTTCTTCGCCTTCCTCAAACTCATAAAGACCGAGTGAAAGCTCCATATCACTCGCCTGAATCATTTCCTTCACTTTGTCTTCAGTCAGTCCAAATTGCTTCATCTTTTCCTGATCGTAACTGAAGTTTACTTCTTCTATATGCTGTCCTGTGATAGTTGCAGAAGCTACACCATCAATATCTTCAATCTTAGGCAGGATTGTATCTTCAACAGTCGAGGTTAAATCTACAATGTCCTCTTCCTCACTGCTGATGGATAAGGATAGAATCGGCATCATATTCATACTGATTGCCATAATAGATGGTTCTTCAGCATCCTCCGGCATTTTTACTCCGTCAATAGATGATTCAAGCTGACGCTTTTTCTCATCCATATCTACTCCGTACTCATACTCTACCTGAACCTGAGATACACTGGATGATGAATTGGAATATACGGCATTGACATCTTCAAGTCCTTCTATTGCCTTCTCCATTGGAATGGAGACTTCATTCATTACTTGCTCTGGAGCAGCACCGGGATATACACCCATTACAATTAAGTAAGGAATAGATATATCTGGAATTGACTCCATTTTCATTCTTGTACCTGAATAGATTCCTGATGCTGTAATAATAATCGTTAATAGCCACACGGCCAGTTTATTTCCTAAAACAAAGTTGACTAACCCCTTCACCCTTACACCTTCCTTTAACTAAAAAAATTCAAACAATTGACTCAATTCCTACAATTAATTATAATAATGACTGGTTGGTCAGATGTCAACTAAATGAACAGGGGTGTCGGCATGGTTAAAAAACAATTAATAATGGAAAGGGCCTTTGAGCTTTTCGCAAAGAATGGAATTGAAGCAACATCTGTTCAACAAATAACGGAAGTATGCGGAATCTCAAAAGGCGCATTCTACCTATCTTATAAATCTAAGGATGAATTAGTTTATGCACTTATTGATTACTTCCTGAGCGATATGGCAGCGAATATTGAACAGGCGGTCAGTGAATCTAATTCAGACCATTCACTGCTTTATCATTTTTATTTTAATATTTTTAGTTCGTATCAAAGCCATTCCAACTTTGCAAAGGTTTTAATAACAGAACAATTTACCTCCTGTAGTATGGAATTATTTGAACAGTTATCAAAATATGATCAATTTATGAACTCTATTATATTCTCTATTGTTGACCGACAATTTCCAAATGTGGATGATTCGATGCGACCAGATTTGGTTTATACCATTAAAAGTTTCTCTAAACTATATGCAGAGCTATTCATATCAAATTATCCTTTTGAGCTTGATACAGTATGCAAATCGTTAGTTGAAAAGGTAACCATTCTAGCTAACCAGGCAGACATTCCGCTTATTTCAGCAGAATATTTAACCTATACAAGCTCAAAATCTATCATTCCTACCAAGGGGGAACTGGTGGATTTGCTCACTGCAAAAAAGGATGAAATATCAGATCAAACCATACAGCAATCATTAGAGCTATTAAAAGATGATTTATTGAACCCCCAATATCCAGGAGTCATCATTCAAGGGCTACTAAAAAACTTAAAGGCAAATTCCCACACTAAATGGACTGCTTATTTATATGAAACATATTTGGAGACATTACAATAAATTTTAACAACCGGAATTATTCATAAATCCCAAACGCAGAAAATGCCTGGGATTTTATTTATACTTATTGATAGTTCCATATCAAATATTCTATTTATTCTATTAATATTTATTACACCCTGCGATATTGCAGTATAATAAATAGAATAAGATGATTTCACCAGGGAGGGGTTTTCGTAATTGAAGGATTTAGGAAACAGCCTTTATACCATATTGGAATGGGTTATGAGGTTTGCTTATGTAAATATATTATGGATTTTATTCACGCTGGCCGGTGTAATTGTTTTAGGGATATACCCCGCCACCACAGCCATGTTTTCTGTAATGAGAGAATGGTTGAGAGGGAATTCGGATTTACCTGTGTTCAATACTTTTTCGTCCTATTACAAAAAAGACTTTTGGAAAAGTAATCATTTAGGAATTTATACATCCATTATCTTTTTATTGATAGGTATTGATCTTTTTTACATACAGAGCGAGGCAAGCAAGCTTATGACCTGGACTCATATCCCGATATTTGCTTGCATTCTATTTTTTATCTTTTTACTTTTTTACCTGTTTCCTGTGTTCGCTCATTATGATTTAACGGTACGATCCAATTATAAACAAGCATTCTTCATTATGTTAATTAGCCCAATCCAAATTATCATGATGGTCATTTGCCTTGTTGCATTTTCAATCATCTCGTTCATCTTCCCTGCACTTGCATTTATTTTTGGTTTAAGCTTTTATTCCTTTATTACATCATGGTTAGCCTCTTCCTCTTTCAAACGTTTAGAGGCAAACAACAAAATCAAACAGACTGATTTATAACTCTGTCAGTTAATTAAAACGCAAAGCACAAATGCTCCTTTATCGCACTTGTGCTTTTATTGATTTCATTGAATAAATTCCTTAACCATAAAAACGACATACTCCCCATGCCAGGTGTATGTCGCTTTGGTTTATCCTATTATCCTTTTACTGCGCTAGCTGATAATCCTTCAATTACTTTATTACTAAAGAAAATAAAGGCAAGCAATAATGGTAGGAAACTGATAATTAATGTGGCACCGATGGCACCCCAGTCAGTCATATACTGTCCAATAAAATTCTGAATGCCGACTGTTAAGGTTTTATATTTATCAGAGCTGATAAACGTATTAACAAAAACGAATTCATTCCAATTGTAAATCATATTGATGATGACTGTCGTAGAAAGAATAGGCATGGACATTGGCAGGACAATCCGGAAAAACATCCGGTTGATTGAGCTTCCATCTATGATCGCAGCCTCTTCAATTTCTCTTGGCAATGTAGTATAGAAGCCAAGCAGAATCATCATCGTAATCGGTAAATTATATGCAGTGTAGGTAAGAACAATCGACCATGGATTATCAATTAAGTTTACGTTCAAAAACATATTGAACAATGGAATTAATGCTGAGTGAATTGGAATCATCAACCCGATCATAAACAAACCAAGCACCAGCTTACTGAATTTCCAATGCATCCTCGTAATCGCATAAGTTGCCATACTTGCAAAAAGAACTGTCAAAATAATGGCTACTCCTGTAATCCAAATACTATTAAAAAAGTATAATCCTATGCCTCCATCCCAAACCTTCAAATAGTTTTCCCATCTAAATTCGGAGGGAAGAGCAAAGGGCGAACCCGCAAATATCTCCTGATTGCTCTTTAATGAAAACAGGAAAAGCCAAATAATTGGGAACACCTGAAAGACCGCAACAACTGTCAAACAAATATATAATACTATCTTTCCAAAACGAGCCATTCTTTTCCTCTCCTCTCTAATATTGGATTTCTTCCTTGGATGCAGTCAGTTTATTGATAATAAACGTCACAATTAACGTAATGACCAGTAACAGGAAGCCAATTGCACTGCCGTAACCAAAATTAGAGGATGAGAAAGCCAGCTTATACATATAGGATGCCATTACTTCACTGGATCCGTTCGGACCTCCGCCTGTCATAACATAAATAAGATCGAAATATTTAAGTGAACCAACAATAGCCAGTACAATTGTAACTTTTACAACTCCCATGATTAGCGGCAATTTAATCTTCATGGCAATCTGCCATGGAGTAGCACCGTCTATTTTTGCTGCTTCAATTAAAGATTCAGGTATATTTTTTAGGGCTGCATAATAAATCAAAATATAAAATCCTGCATACTGCCATAGGATGGGGATAAAAATAGCATATAAAACGATAGATGTATCAGATAACCATAATGGTGGATTTTCAACCCCAAACCAAACCAATATCGTATTTAATATTCCGTTCGATGGATTGAACACTTTAATCCAAAGCTGCGCAATAGCCACTGAAGATAGCAGCATTGGAATCAAATAAATTTTCCTTAATAAATTTGCCCCTTTTATTTTGGAAGCAAGAATGAGAGAAATAGCTAAATAGATAATTAAACTCAATGTTGAAAAGATAGCCAGTAAAATGGAATGCCAGGCACTATCCCAAAATTTCGCGTCCTGGATTGCATTTATATAGTTCTCCAATCCAATAAACTTCATGGCTCCAATGCCATCCCAATCCATAAGTCCATAATAACCTGTCAAAATAAGCGGGATAAAAATCAGTACACTGACCAATAACAAAGCCGGCAGAATATACATAGCTATAATCCACTTATTGGACATCACCTTATTCATAAAAACCACCTCATCTGTATGTAGGAAAAGGATTCATCGTATCAGGATGAATCCTTTTCCTTTGTCGTTTTACTTTGAAGAAAGCGCCTTTTCATGCTCTTTTGCAAATTTCTCTGGAGTTGTTTCCTTGCCGAATAAAGCTTGAATTTGATCTAAGTGAACCTGTGCTGCATCGGAGCTTAATTGTACATCCGCATATAAGGTAATATTAGTTGCTTTATTTAATTTCCCTAAAACATCTACATACATTTGCGGCAAATCTAGCTTCTCAGCATCAATTTTAGTAGCTGGTATTACGCCGGCATCCGTGACAGATTTTTCTCCCCACTGCTGAACAAAGTAAGATACGAAATCCTTCGCCTCTTCTTTTACTTTAGAGTCTTCAGAAACAAACAATCCTACTCCAGGTCCACCAACATAACTGTTCATATCCCCTTTTCCATCAACAGATGGGAAGTCAAAGAAACCAACCTGATCTTTAAATTCCTGAGGTACATCTGGATTTGTTGTGTAGTTTGGCAAATCCCATGTAGCAATTAGATACATAGCGGCTTGGCTGTTCATGAACATACTTTTTGCTTCTTCATCAGATAAACCGTTGAATCCGTTTACAAATCCATTTGCATCAACTAATTCCTGTACTTTTTCAGCGGCAGATACAAGCGCTGGATCTTCGAAAGAACCTGAACGATCAATGGCACCTTTCAATGCTTCAGTCCCGCCAATTCGATCTGCTAAATACATATACCATAATGAACCAGTCCATTTATCCTTATTACCTAGCGCAATTGGCTCAACTCCATTTTTATCAAGCGTTTTTGCGGCCTTTACTAACTCATCAAATGTTTTTGGAGCTTCTAAGCCATTATCCTTAAACATTTTCTTATTATAGAAGACAGAGGCTATATTAAGCTCCAGTGGCAGACCGTACGTTTTACCATCGATTTGGTAAGCTTCCGAAGTACCAGCTACAAAAGAATCCTTTAAATCTCCTTCTAGAATGTCATCCAGCGGCGCAAACTTTTTGCCATCCACGTATGGTTGAAGGTATCCTGCTGACCATGTCATTCCCACATCAGGAAGTTCATTGGAAGCAGATAAAACTTTAATTTTATCCTTGTATTGTTCATTGCTAAGTACTTCAAGCTCAACCTTAACATCCTTATGTTCCTTCTCATAATCAGCAACGATTTTCTGAACAATTTCATGATGTTGTTTAGAGCTTCCTTCCGGCCATAGGTGCATAAACTTAACAACTTTCTTTCCATCACTGTTTGACTTTTCAGTTTCTGACGAACATCCCGCTAGAACTAAAAATAAGGCCAAGAACCCAGCAAGAAATGAAAACGCTTTCTTTTTACGCATAATTAAACCCCCAATAGTTAATTTTACTTACTATTAAACTTAAATTTAGAATATCATGGAATACTTTGTTTGTCTACTAGATAAACAAAGTATTAGATGTTACTATTATAGTAAATGTGATAGAAATGAGGCGGACCATTGAAAACGTATAATCAGCAGGTTGTAAAAAAAGAAAATAAATCTTTGGTCATGCATGTTATTAAGGAATCTCCTCCTTTATCACGCACAGATGTGGCCAATAAAACCGGCCTTAATAAAGGAACAGTCTCTTCATTGGTTTCCGAGCTTATAGAGGAACAGCTCGTATCTGAATCCGGACCTGGCAAATCCAACGGTGGCCGACGGCCAGTTATGTTATTCTTCAATGAAAATGCAGGCTATTCCATAGGAGTTGATCTTGGAGTTAACTATATTTTAGGAATCGTAACCAACCTACAGGGGAAAATCCACAAAGAAAAACTGGAAAAATTCCAGGAACTAACCTATGAAGATATTAAAAAAAGACTGTATGAAATGATTGATTGTATGATTGCTTCCATTCCTGATTCACCATATGGTTTAGTCGGGATTGGTATTGGTGTACCGGGCACAGTTGATACAACTGGAAGAATTTTAATGGCTCCCAATTTAAACTGGAAAAACATCGATTTGAAAAATATGGTCGCAAAGAAATACTGTGTACCTGTTAAAGTTGAGAATGAAGCAAACTGTGGGGCATATGGCGAAAAAAAATTCGGTGTCGGAATAAACTTCACCAACATGATATACATCAGTATTGGGTTTGGAATCGGCGGCGGCTTAATCCTGAATAACCAACTTTATCAGGGCAATAATGGACTTTCAGGGGAGCTGGGTCACATGACAATCGAAAGAAGCGGAGAAAAATGCCGCTGTGGAGACCATGGATGCTGGGAATTATATGCATCAGAGAGAGCCCTAGTCAGTCAGGCGAAGCTCATGATGAATGATCCCGCCATTACACTCGAACACTTAATTGATCTTGCTGAAAATGAAGACCTAACAGCAATTGAATTATTCAGTGAAATAGGGAAATCGATTGGGATTGGCATTAATAATATCATTAATATTTTTAACCCTAATCAAGTTATTCTTGGCAATCGCCTGGCCGCCTGTGAAAAATGGATTCACTCTTCATTAGTAGAAACCATAAAAAATCATTCTCTATCTAATCATCAAAAGAACTTACATATACAATATTCAAGTTTAGCGAGTCATTCTTGCGCACTGGGCGTAGCTGCTTTTTCAACTGAACATTTCTTAGATAACGACCTGTATCATCAAAGTATTCAGACCTATCCATTAGTGCATCAATATTAGCTGCTTTCTTTGCTGACGCAATCAAGATTACACATTTATGAAAGCGCTTCTATTTTTTTATATATTAAGGAGGCTACAATAATGAAAATTCAAAACCCTATTTTAACTGGCTTTAACCCTGATCCAAGTATTTGCAGACGTGACGAAGATTATTATATTGCCGTTTCTACGTTTGAATGGTTCCCCGGGGTCGGTATTTATCACTCTAAGGATTTAAAAAATTGGTCATTAGTTTCCCGCCCATTAAATAGATTAAGCCAATTAAATATGATGGGAAATCCTGATTCAGGGGGTATTTGGGCTCCTGCTCTCTCCTACCATGATGGGAAGTTCTGGCTCATTTATACAGATGTCAAGGTGACAGGCGGACAGTGGAAAGACAGCCATAATTATCTCAGTACCTGTGAAACGATTGATGGCGAATGGTCTGATCCAATCCATCTTAATAGCTCTGGCTTTGATCCATCTTTATTCCATGATGATGACAGCAAAAAATATCTTGTGAATATGGTCTGGGATCATCGCCTTGGAAACCATAGTTTCTATGGAATTGTACTTCAGGAATATAGTGTAGAAGAGAAAAAGTTAGTTGGAGATAAAAAAATTATCTTTAAAGGAACCGACATCAAACTGACAGAAGCTCCGCATTTATATAAATGGAATGGCTACTACTATCTGTTAACGGCAGAGGGTGGAACAAAATATGATCACCAGGCAACCATTGCCCGCTCCAAAACGATTGATGGACCATATGAAGTACATCCGGAAAATCCGTTAATTACATCGTTTCCTTATCCAAGAAATCCATTACAAAAAGCGGGCCATGCTTCTATCGTTCACACTCATACAGATGAATGGTTTTTAGTTCATTTAACCGGACGCCCTCTTCCTAAAGAGAATCAGGCATTGCTGGATCCAAGAGGGTTTTGTCCGCTCGGCCGTGAAACAGCCATTCAACGATTGACTTGGGAGAACGATTGGCCGTATGTAGTGGGCGGTAATCAGCCTTCTCTTGAAATAGAAGGACCTAAGATGGAGGAAGTAAAATGGGAAAAAGATTATCCTGAAAAAGATGATTTTAACGAGAAATCATTGAATCTTAACTTCCAAACTTTACGGATTCCTCTAGGAGATCATCTCTCATTGGAAGACAAACCAGGTCACTTGCGATTGTACGGTAAAGAATCACTCACTTCAAAATTCACACAGGCTTTTGTGGCAAGACGCTGGCAGCATTTTAACTTTACAGCTGAAACTAAATTGGCTTTTAACCCGGACACATTCCAGCAGGCCGCCGGCTTAGTAAACTATTACAACACGGAAAATTGGAGCGCCCTTCAGCTTACATGGAACGAAGAGAAAGGTAGAGTTCTAGATTTAACCGTATGTGATAATTTCACCTTTGATCGACCATTGAGTGGTAATGAAATTCCGGTACCGGATGAAATTGAATATGTTTATATACGTTCCGAAGTCCAAACAAACACGTATCACTACTCCTATTCATTTGACGGAGAAGCTTGGACACAAATCCCAGTAACCCTATACTCTTATAAACTATCTGATGATTATATCCGCGGTGGCGGATTCTTTACTGGAGCCTTTGTAGGCATGCAGTGCCAGGATACATCTGGAGAAGGCAAGGCTGCTGATTTTGATTACTTTACTTATAAGGTCAATGAATAATTTGCGTAGGGGTAAAATAGACTGCATTAGCTTAAGAGAGGATATCCAGACCGGATATCCTCTTTTCTCATGTATAAATACATCGTAAGCATTCCTATGTTTAAGTCCTTACTGTTTTAGGAAAGGTATAGGATAACGAGGAGGTTTTCTGATGGATACATTTTTGTATATACTGTTTGCTTGTTTTTATGCCGGCTTGCTCATCATGATGCTTCAATCCATAAAAAAGAGTGGTGTTAGCATAGTATCGAATGTATTAATTCTGGTTATTGTACCGCTCATCTATGATAATGCCATTCTTGGCATCGGAAAGTGGATTGGGGAGGGAGAAGTTTTAGAGAATTTGAATGCTGCTCGATACTGGATGCATGCGATTTTTACACCTTTGTTAATTTTATTTTCCTGGGATGTACTTAAACGTGCTAGGGTCAAGTGGGTGAATACCACCTCAGCCATACTGATTACAGTTGCCTTTACACTAATTGCTTTTTTGATAGAACTATTTACAGTTGTGTGGGACCTCTCACTAAAAGCGGAAAAAAGCTATGGCATTCTAAGCTATTCTTCAACCAATTCTCCACAAGGACCGCCAATCATGATTTTAATGGTCACACTGGCACTTCTTGTGTCATCCATTATTCTTTGGAAAAGGACAGGTTGGTATTGGATATTCGTTGGAACCGCACTTATGATTGTCGGGAGCATGGTCAAGATCCCAATTGAAAGCGGCGCAATCACCAATGCGTTTGAATTAATCTTACTCATCTCTCTTGTGTTTACAAAAAGGTATCAGGATCGTTATCAGGGGGGCAAAAAACTGGCTCTCGGTTGAATATCCAAAGAGACCAACCCAATGAAAATCAGCTTGGTCTCTTTAAAGCTCTATTTCTTATTAGGTTAAACTCCATTTACGATAAATAACAGATGCGCATTTAAAGGAAATATAAGACAATAAAATAAATCATAGTTATTGGGGGAGTTCATTTGAATTGGCTAGAACCTTTTAATAGAGATTTTTTTATTGATGAAGAAGAGGATAGCTCTCCTTTCTTCAGGAGCAAATCCATTGATGGTAATGGAGTGCCAAAACAATATTCCCTTCTGACGCAATTTTTCCTATTATTAAGTGCACAGTTGAGCGATAGCGTTACTTATTATCCGATAAAAAATGGCCTTATCAAGGATAAGGAGCTGCGAGAAATCATCTTGCACTTCGATGAGCGAAAAGAATTTATAGTGAATGATAAACCGATTGAGATCATGTTGGCTAAGCCCAATAATGATTCTTTAAAGCATCTCATGTCTAATCCCTTAAACCCTGTTATTAAGAGCCTTTTTCCACAAAGCAAACAACTTCAACAAGTTCAATTCTCACCTTCAAGTCCGTATAGAGTAATTCCAGAGAAAATCAATTCCTACGAGGACAAGGAGTTTGATCTAGTACTAGCCTATTTAAAAGAAAACACGGAAAGCCCTTCATTTGGTTTTCAACTCTCAAATTGGATTCTGAATGATTCCCTAAAAAATTCGCATGCTCTGCGTTATTTCTCTCATCACACACAAACACTTTGCCTGTGGATAGATGAATCAAAAAGAATTATCTCCATCGAAATGCAATTTTAGCATTAGCTGAAAGGAGAAAAACAATATTAAACAACACTAGCAGTAAAATATCTAACCTAAAATAACCCCTTGTTCTGAAAAACACACCAACCATGCTTAAGTCGCATAATACGTCTCAATGATGTATTTAAGGAAGGTTAGACAAACCTTCATCAATTATGGCGCTTTACGAATGGTAATGCGCCAATTACTGCCCGTACTAATGTGATAAGTATCAGCGAATGATTTTTGATTTAGGGCCAGCCCCAGATTATCAAGTGAATTAACATAAAGAATGGCTTCCTCTAATGCACTGTCTGCAAAAGATCTGCCATATACAACCTCTTCCTCAAACCTCACTGTTCCATCCTTTTCAATTTGAACCCAGACCTTATCTCCCAGTGAGATTTCCAGTTTTCTAAAGAGTTCTCGCGAAATATTCGTCCATAGATTTCCAAATCGAATATCAAGAATTTCAATAATACCGGTAATCTTATGATCATGTATGTATGCCTCATAAAGAGGTAGTTCAATAAGGGAATCAACAGGTATTTCCGGCCCCACTTCCTCAAAACTAATCACCCCAGCTGCAATCCTTGCCCCTGTATACGCATAAACATCACGCCCGTGGAAAGTGTAGGATTCTCCTGAACGCGGCAAACGATTTACCTTCTCATCTATCACTCTTGCTTCCGTGATGCCAATTTTATTTTTGATATGGGATAGGGTACCGTTATCAGGCGTGACCACATAGTGTCCACCAGAGGTCTTTGCAACGATACTTCGGCGATCGCATCCTACACCCGGATCTACCACCGATACAAACACCGTTCCTTCCGGCCAATAAGAAATAGCCTGCAATAGACGGTATGAGCCTTCCCATATATTAAACGTTGGAATATCATGCGTATTATTACTAATCTTTAAAGATGGATCGACAGAAAGCGCTACTCCATACATAGCACTTACAGCCCCATCACTTAATCCAAAATCTGATTGAAAAACTAATAAACGTTTCAACTTCATCCCACCCATTTCTTTGTCCAAAATAAAAAACACCACGTCCTTACCATGATGAGGACGTGGTGTGACTTCACGTGGTTCCACCTTAATTCGCTGCTTACTCACATAAACAGCCTTCTAAGCGTAAAAACGAATCAACGTTTCCTACACTCTGGTATGGATAACGAGTACCAAATCTCGCCGAAACCTACTCATATAATAAATTATACTTTCAGCACGAGGCTCAGAGGCCATTTTCAATAATGGTATTTCTCGCTCCTTTTCAGCTCCCGAAGCTCTCTAAAAGAGAAATATCCAGAATCTACTCTTCTCTTCATTACGTTTAAATATTTAGAATAATTAAAATTATAGTGAGGTCGATTATGATTTGTCAATAGTCATTATCAAAAACTATAACCGATAAAAATAAAAGCACTCCCTGCTTTTCCTTCCTCAGGTAGATTCTACTGAGAGGAATTTTTATATTATCTTTATCTCATGATTGCTAATGGGATGGAAGTGAATATGCAGACAGAAGGCGCGGTCGAGAGAGATGGTAGTTTGATTATCGCAGACTCAATGATATAACCATTGAGGCTTGGTCACCTTTTCAACTTGGTTTCTTTGAAGGCGTTTTTATCGGTAATTATGATAAGTTCCCTGAATTGAACCAAACCCTCGAGCAATTAGGTGAGAAGTACGAGACTACACCAAGCGCCATTGCAGCAACTTGGATCTTGCGGCATCCAGCGAATATTCAATTGATTGCGGGCACAACCAACCGTATGCGGATGGCCGATATTATCAAAGGCAGCGAAATTCAGCTCAGCCGTGAGGAATGGTATCGTCTTTATTTGAACCGCGGTCACATCCTGCCTTAAGGCTTTAGTAAAGGACTTCTTTTTGAGCATAAACTATTAAATTATTGGTTGTGAAGGATTGATTTCCATGAGTAAAGAATAATCAAGTATATGAAATATCCTCATACGGCAATCCAGCTTTTGGGGATGATTATTCTGCAGGTTGAATTTATGTGGATGGCGGAAAGAATATAACTATAGATACCATGTAAAAAGGATAATCTCAATAGATTATCCTTTTTATATTAAAAAATATGAAATATTACTTTAGTAATTTTCTAAGATTTCATCAGTTACTTCTAAAAAGTATTCGAATGTATTATTAGCTTTAATTAATTCATCATATAATAAATTCAATCTATTTCCATTCCCACCATCTTCCGAATCATTCGGTTGTCCTGGATTTGTATCTGAATCTGTTTGATTATTGCTATCTTGAGAACCACTGGATGAATGATCATCATTAGTACCACTATTACTTTGGGTATTCTCCCCAGTATTACTATCTAATAAACCATTCCCATTATCGGTAGTTTGATTATCAATATCTTGAGAACCACCCGGTTGATTATCACTAACGTTATTATCTTGCATATTATTTCCAGCACCATTCACTAAACCATCTTTATTATTAGTATTTTGATTAGTGCTGTCTTGAGCTCCACTTGATAATTTATCATTATTAGTAGTTTGATTATGATCTGTATTATTACCTTGGTCTAGATTGTCTTCGTTATCTTTTCCCTCATCTTTTATTACTTCAGTTGTAACGTCTTGTTCATCTTTAGGATCTTCATTTATTGAGCAAGATTTAACTAAAAATACAAGAGCTAGTAACAACACTACTATCATTACTATTAATAAATTTCTTTTCTTAGAGCCGTTATGAGATGATTGATTATTTTCCATTATTCTACCTCTGATTTTTCGCTAGATTGAGGTTTTTTTTCTTGATCAACCTTATTAGACTCTAAGCTTTCTATTTGTTCTTCTAATGCTTTAATATAGTCTGCTTGTTTTTTATTTTCTTTTTCTTGAAGTACTTTTTTGGACTCCAAGTCTGTTATCTCTTGTTCTAAATCGTTTATATGATCTGCTTGTTTTTTATTTTCTTCTTCTTGCTTATTTAAATCCTCTCTTAAACTCTCAACCTTTGATTCAGATAATGCATCAGGATTTTGTTCAGTAGCCTCTTTTAATTTAGTGTATTCTTCATATAATTTCATATATTTCTTTACTAATTTCTCTTCGTTTTTAGAATAAGCTACTACTTTATCTTTTAAATCATTCACATTTTTTTCAATCGATTCTATCGGAGCAGAATCAAACCCTGCTGATGCTGCTATAGCTGCTGTAGCTATTACCGCGCTACCAACAACCCCAAGTATTATACTAATCAAGACCTTGTTCATTTTTACTCCCTATATCTCTAGATTTTAAAATAAGGACTAATAAAATTAGTCCTTATTTATAAAAAGTATCTATATATTATTTCACTTTTGTTATTGTTTTTACTTCATTATTATTTGTAGTTACCGTAATCATAACTTTAGCTACATTATCCTTATTTAGAGTCGTGGTATATGTGTTTCCAGCATATAATTGATTTGAATAATTAGCATTATTTTCAAGGCCTTTACCATATTTGTTACCTTGAGAGTCATTTAAATATCCAGCCCAAGTTTTATTT
The DNA here is from genome assembly GCF_008935075.1 of Pradoshia sp. D12. NCBI lineage: Bacteria > Bacillati > Bacillota > Bacilli > Caryophanales > Bacillaceae > Pradoshia > Pradoshia sp. D12. Next base: position 3,497,361 of record NZ_CP044545.1, read on the forward strand.
TTTGTTTGTATTGTATTGTCATTAGCATCCATAAATTTTACTACAATATTTCCTTTAGCTAAAGGCGCAATATTGATATCCTCTTTCAAGTTTATAGAAACTTGAGTATGCCCTTGATAGAAATGAGCTTCTGCTGTTGCTATTTTTTCTTCTGCAACTGTATCTCCATCTAATCCTGGTAAAGAATCAGCATCTGTTATTGTATGTGAGTTAGCTACCTTAACAGCATTATCTGACTGTATTTCTAAGCCTTCTATTGCTGCATTAGCTAAATTCAATTGATCTTCCAGTCTTTTTATCTCTGCTTGTAGCTCTTCTTTTTCCGAATCAGATGCTTCTCCATTATTTTTTAATTGTGCCTCTAAGTCAGCTATTTTAGTTTGTGCCTCTTCTCTTAAATCATTATATTTTTCAACTAATGATTTTTCATTTTGAGCAAATTCAACTATCTTCGATTTTAGAGCTTCAATATTATTCATTACCTTTTCTGCGGCACCGGAATTAAATACTAAAGTACCAGCTATAACGGTTGCACCTATTAACCCTGCACCTGTTAATGTACTCAATTTCATTTTATTATCTCCCTTTTTAAAATGTAATATTATTACTGTAGGAGATTATAACACCTAGAATACTAGTATACAATTTAACAATTTATTAAAAATTTAAGTGCAATATATAATTTTCATTTATATAAAAAAACTAAAAAATTTATATTGTTTTCTAATCATACTTATAAATTTTCATCAATATCCACTACTAATGGATAAACAAAACTGTCCGTGATAAGCCTTGTTAGTAACACTAGCACATGGCACTTCAGCGTAATCGACAGTAAAATTAACTTTGCATAAAATAAAAAAGCTCGGTAGAAACCGAGCTTTTTTTGTTAAACCATTATTGATGCTATAATAATGAATGTCTAAATAAAATAAAAACCACCAAAATTATGTATTTGGTGGAGACGGTGGGAGTCGAACCCACGTCCAAAGATAACGGCACTTATGCATCTACGAGTGTAGTCGATATATTGGCAATTCGCTGTGCCTTATGCCTATCGACAGGCGTCCGGACAGCTAGTCTGGTTATTCTCTTCCTTCTCCCTCAGACGGTGAGATCCGGCGTAGTCCACTAAAGTTGAGTCCCTTACCCTACCACATGGACGATGGAGGGAGGAACAGCTTATCGACTGTTATTAAGCAGCGAAAGCTAAGTTGTTGTTTTGTTTGCCAGTTATAGGCTGTGACGTTTTAACGAGGCCGATCCCCTCGACTCGCAACATAAGCTCGAACTACCCCTGTCGAATCCGTAACGTCCCCATGATAAGAATGTGGATCGTACGAAATGAAGAAGCGTACTTTGAGCGTTGCTTCTATTCAATTGTGGTACATAAGTAATTATAACATAATGAATATGAAATTCAATTGTAAGAACTTGGTGAGAGTACCAGTCAAAGCTTAACGCTGACGTTCTTTGAACGCTCGTTCGATTTCACGCTTTGCTTCTTTTCTCTTCAAGTCTTCACGTTTATCATAATTCTTTTTACCCTTACCTAAACCGATCAAAACTTTTGCAAAACCGTTCTTTAAATACAGCTTCAATGGAACAAGTGCATATCCCTGTTCTTTTGTGGAACCAATTAATTTACTGATTTCCTTATTATGCAAAAGTAGCTTACGCACACGCAATGGGTCGTGATTATAGCGGTTACCCTGCTCATATGGGCTAATATGCATTCCCATTAAGAATACTTCCCCATTAATAATCCTTGCATAGGAATCCTTTAAGTTCACACGACCATTTCGAATCGATTTAATCTCAGTTCCCTGCAAAACAATTCCTGCTTCATAGGTTTCCTCGATAAAGTAATCATGGTACGCTTTTTTATTTTGGCCGATTACCTTTCCTGAACCTTTTGGCATATAATTGCCCCCTCTCTCTTTATATGGGTTAGGTGAATAAAGAGCCCAGAATATCAGGCTCTCCTTTTATCATACTACAGCAATGGCTTCTATTTCTACAAGTCCGTCTTTTGGAAGCCGCGCTACTTCTACCGCACTCCTTGCCGGAAAGCTGCCGGTAAAGTAGGTTGCGTATACTTCATTAACTGCTGCAAAATCATTCATATCATTCAGGAAGACCGTTGTCTTCACAATTTGGTCCAAACCAAGGCCTTCTTCGTTTAAAATGGCCTGAATATTTTTAAATGCTTGGTGAGTTTGTTCCTTCACACCATCTTTTAATTCGCCCGTCTCAGGATCTAATCCTAGCTGGCCTGATGTATAAATAAACCCATTCACTCGAATGGCTTGAGAATATGGCCCGATTGCGGCCGGTGCTTTAGCTGTTTGAATCGTAATCTTACTCATTCTAGTATTCCTCCATTTCGCTAAATTCCATACCTTTAGTATTCGATTGAAATGTCCTCTTATCCTTCCATCAGGAATGGGATGCGGACTTAAAGAAAAAAGGAAGATGCAACAATTACGCATTCTTCCTTACTCTTTTATGCTTCAAGTGAATTCATTTCAACCATTTTACCATTGTATACTTCTTTGTTCAATTCGCCTGTCATACGGCCGGTTACTAATCCTGCTGTTGCTGAACCGCTGACATTAAGAGCTGTTCTTCCCATATCAATTAATGGTTCTACAGAGATCAGTAAGGCTGCTATACCAATTGGCAGGTTCATGCTGGATAATACGATTAATGCGGCAAAGGTAGCTCCTCCGCCAACACCAGCTACACCAAATGAACTGATAGCTACAATGATGACTAATTGAATAAGGAAAACGGGATCTAGCGGATCAGGTGCAATCATTACAGCCAGCATAGCCGGGTAAATTCCTGCACATCCATTTTGACCAATAGACGCTCCCAATGAAGAAGAAAAGTTAGCAATCCCTTCAGAGTTACCAAATTGTTTGGTTTGAGTCTCTATATTAATAGGAATAGCTGCCGCACTGGACCGGGATGTAAAAGCAAACGTAAGTAATGGACCCATTTTCTTAACATATTGCATTGGATTTAAACCGCTAAAGAATAATATAACTAAGTGGATCAGGAACATCACGATCAATGCTACATAGGAAGCAATAACAAATGTAGATAATTCAATGATTCCTTGTACATTTGTATTGGCAATAGTTGTAGCCATTAACGCTAAAATACCATACGGTGTTAAACGAAGAATCAACGTAACGATTCGCATGACAATTTTATATAAGGCATTAATGATTTTCTCAAATGTCTCAAACTCCGCTGGCGCCTTTCTTCTAACTCCGATTGCCGCAATTCCAACAAACGCTGCAAAAATTACGGTTGCGATTGTAGAAGTAGGTCGTTGGCCAGTCAAATCAAGAAACGGATTTGTTGGGATGACCTGCAAAATACGTTCCGGAAAGCTCTGGTTCTCTACTTGAACCATTGTTTCTTCTAATTGAGCTGAACGTGCCTCCTCTGCTTCGCCAGATTCAAGATGGTCCGCTGATAAATCAAACGTTAAAGCACTGCCAATTCCAACAGCGGCTGCTATAGCTGTTGTTAAAACCAGAATACCGATAATAGAAAAGCTGATTTTACCAACTCCAGCTTGCCCTTTTATGCGAATGATAGCTGATATAATCGACACAACAATCAAAGGCATGACAATCATTTTTAAAAAGCTAACATAACCTGTTCCAACAATGCTGTACCAATTTTTTGTATCTGCCAATACAGCACTCTCAGGATCAAATGCAAATTGAAGGAATACCCCTAAAAGAATTCCTAATCCGAGACCTGTAAATACTCGTTTTGCAAAAGAAACATGTTTCTTTTGCATATAGAAAAGTACACCGACTAATGCTAACAAAATAAGAATATTTATAATAACTAAGGTCGTATCCAATTCAATCTCTCCCCCTTTTAATTCACACTAAATACATATGTATTATATAGATTGTACTGTCTATTGTACAGTATTATGACTAGACAAGCTGTTTTTCTATATCATCAATTCTTTTTTATCTATATACCTCAGCATGGTAAATATAACTACAAATCTAACACAAAGAAAAGAGAGCCAACATAAGTCAGCTCTCCTCTGCTTATTATCGTTTTTTCTTCTTACCGGATTTGCGCTTGGCAGCCGGTGCGTTTTCGTAAAACTTCTTTTTCTTTCTTGGGCCTTTTTTATCGGAGCTTTCTCCAGGCTTACCTTTGCCTTGGCCTTTCGGACCGCGCTTGTCCCCATTTCCTCCCTGTGGTTTGGAAGAATCCTTGCGGCGGTTTTTACCCGGTTCTGCTCTAAAAATACGTTTTTCACCGGAAACTCGTTCACGGTTGTCTTTCATCCCAACAATTTCAAAGTCAATGGTACGCTCATCTTTATTTACATTAATGACCTTTACGGTGATCTCGTCTCCGATTCGGAAAACCTTAGCTGTACGTTCACCAATCATCGCATATTGACGGTCGTCAAAATGATAGTAATCATCAGTCATGTAGCTGACATGGACAAGACCTTCAATTGTGTTGGAAAGCTCAACAAACATACCGAAGTTTGTGACAGAGCTAATAATCCCGTCAAACTCCTCGCCAACTTTATCTTCCATGTATTCAGCTTTCTTCAGATCATCTGTTTCACGCTCAGCATCAACCGCGCGTCTTTCCATTGAGGAAGTATGCTGCGCAATCTCACCAAGTCTTTCATTCCATTTTTCCTGCGTCTCTTTGCTTAGATCCCCATTTATTAAATACGTACGAATTAAGCGGTGGACAATTAAGTCCGGATAACGGCGGATCGGTGATGTAAAGTGAGTATAATAATCGGTCGACAATCCAAAGTGTCCCAAGCTTTCAGGATCATACTTTGCTTGTTTCATGGAGCGAAGCATGACTGTCGATACGACCATTTCCTCCGGTTTTCCCTGTACTGCTTCAATGATTTCCTGCAAAGCACGCGGGTGAATGGAATTGGCTGTACCACGAACGATATAGCCAAAGTTCACGATAAAGTCGAAGAATTTTCTCAGCTTCTCTTCATTAGGATCTTCGTGAATCCGATAAAGGAAAGGCACGTCCATCCAATGGAAATGCTCAGCTACTGTTTCGTTGGCTGCAAGCATAAATTCTTCAATTAATTTTTCTGCAACAGAACGTGTACGAAGAACAACATCGGTTGGTTCTCCATTCTCATCAACAAGGATTTTTGCTTCTTTAAAATCAAAGTCAATGGCTCCTCTGCGCATCCGTTTTTCGCGAAGAATTTCAGCCAATTTCTCCATTTCCTCAAACATCGGAACAAGCGGTTCATAGCGCTCAATCAATTCTGCGTTCTTATCAACAAGAATCTCATTCACATCTGAATACGTCATACGCTCTGTTGTTTTAATTACGCTCTGGAAAATCTCATGGGAAACAACAGTTCCTTCAGAATCAATCTCCATTTCACATGATAATGTTAAACGGTCAACACGTGGATTCAATGAACAAATTCCATTTGATAGTCGATGTGGTATCATCGGAATAACTCGATCCACAAGATAGATACTTGTTGCACGCTCTGCCGCTTCCTTATCAATTGGCGATCCTTCGGTTACATAATGAGAAACATCGGCAATATGTACACCCAATTTATAATTTCCATTATCAAGTCTCGTTACTGTAACAGCATCATCCAAGTCTTTCGCATCCGCACCATCAATCGTGACAATCGTTTCATCCCTAAGATCACGACGATTGGCCAGATCTTTTTCATCTATGACTTCAGGTGTTTGATTAGCTTGTTCCAGTGCATCCTCTGGAAATTCTCCTGGCAAACCAAACTTATGAATAATGGATAAAATATCAACACCCGGGTCATTTTTATGCCCTAAGATCGTGATAACTTCACCTTCTGCCGACATTCTGCCTTCTGGGTAATTTGTTATTTTAACAACTACTTTATGACCTTCAACGGCACCGTTCTTCGCCTCGTTAGGAATAAAGATATCATTAGCCATTTTTTTATCATCTGGGATTACAAAACCAATCCCTCTTGTTTCCGTATATGTCCCTACGACATTTTGGACACCGCGTTCAATGATTTTAACAATGGTGCCTTCCCGTCTTTGGCCTGATGATTGTGAAGAAACACGGACCATAACAATATCTCCATGCATCGCATTATTTAACTCATGCGGAGGAATAAAAATATCATCCATGCCTTTCTCTTCAGGTAGCACAAAAGCAAATCCCTTAGCATGACCAGATACCTTCCCTTTTACAAGGTTCATACGTTCTGGCAGTCCATAACGATCAGAACGAGTTCTCACGATTTGGCCATGCTCCTCCATATACACAAGAGCCTTCACAAAATCCTTGAAATCCCCGGAGTCTTCTACCCCCATTGCTGCCTCTAATTCTTGTACGGTCATGGGTTTGTAAGCTTCTTCTTTCATATAAGAATACAGCTTTTCTACATGTTGACGTATCATGTCATCCATCACAAACCCCTCCTTTCTTTCCTTTATCATTGATCTATCTATTAATTTGCCCAATCAAGACTCTCTAAAAACGCAAAAACATCCTGATGAAGCTGATCACGTTCTTTATCCAGTGTTATCACATGGCCTGATTCCTCATACCATTTTAATGTTTTTTGTTCAGTAATTGCAGAATTATAGATAATATTAGCGCTGTCAGTATTGATCATATGATCGTGGCGTGCCTGAGCGACAAAAAGCGGAACATCCACTTGATTCACATGATCTCTTACATTGCCAATCAATTCTTGCAAGGCTTGCAGGGTATTCATTGGACGAAAACAATTCATTTCTGCCTCAATTTGTTCCTGACTTTTACCTTCACGCTTTTTATACTGACGGGCATACTCAAGTACCCCATCATACATAACTTTTTCACTTTTTATATACATAGGTGAACACATGGTAACGATACCCTTAACAGGTACAGTGTAACCTAATTTCAAGGAAAATACCCCTCCTAACGAAAGACCTGCTACCGCAATTTCCTTATGGCCCATTGCCCGCAATCGATCATAGGCTTTCATACAGTCCTTCCACCAATCAGTTGGTCCGAATTCTACCAACTCCTCCGGAGGTACTCCGTGCCCTTTATATTGCGGTGCATGACATGTATATCCCCTGCTTTCAAGATATCGGCCTAACATCCTTACATCAGCGCTATTCCCTGTAAAACCGTGAAGCAATAAGACTGCACGGTTTCCTCCCTCGAATGTAAATGGTTTTGGCTGAGTTAATTTCATATAAAAAATCTCCCTTTGTTAAAACTTATACTATGTACTATTAGTTTACGATGTTAGAGGAACAAAACGCTATTAATATGAACGATTTACACATCAAAAAAGCCTGGCAAAGCTGCCAGGCAATGTTTGTTTTCGCACTATTACTTTGCAAAGAAAGAAACCAGAATGGTTAAAACAAAAAATAATACTGATAAAACAATAGTAGCGCGGTGTAAATATAAATCAAGTCCTCTCGCCTTTTGTTTACCAAAAAGCTGTTCAGCACCACCGGAAATCGCGCCGGATAAACCTGCACTTTTACCGGATTGCAGTAAGACCACAACAATTAAACTAATACATGTAATAACCAATAATACCATGAGCGTAGTATGCAACACGAACAAATACCTCCTAATTACGGTCTTATCAATACTATTACTTTACCATAACCACCTTTTTTTCACAATAACTAACAAGGAGGTAATAGTTAAATTCACCGCAGGCAGGGTATAATCAAATAAGAGGATTCAAAAACCCGGGACAGAGGGGGACATGATTATGTTTACCGATTGGTTATATAAAGTAAATTACATAAATATGATCGGATTTATATTTGGCAGTTTAATGATGTTCTTCGGATGGAATGCCCCCTTAATGGGAGCTCTTTTACTCGCGGCCGGTGTACTATTAATCATTTCTAAACTTAATGGAAGGCCGTTCATCTATTTTATGACCTATTTTGTACATCTATGTTTGATTGGTTTATTGATTTTTGAACTCTTATCTATAGAATGGTTGTCTATTAACCCCATCCTTTTCGTAGTTTGTATAGCAGCACTGATTAGCTTAATAGCAGTCATTATTCGCTCGAATACGAGCACTCTAAGCCTCTTTTGGTTGGCATTACATATCTTAATACTTGCCTATGGATTTATTGGCGAAGGCACTTTCTGGTCGACTGTTTGGAGTCCGGGATCTGTCCAGGTCGTATTTAAAACCTTCTATTCTATATTAATCGCATTTTTCCTGATTGGCGTATTTTTGGACCGTTTTCAAAACGAACTAAGGAGAGAGTACCGCGATAGAAATTAAATGAAAAGACGCTCACTTTTTAGCACCTCAAGTTAGATATAAAATCTAACTTTTGGAGTAAACTAAAAATGGAGCGTCTTTTTTGTTGATTTATTTATACACTTTCACACGATCTTCAATTGGATTGAATTGGTTTTCACCAGCAGGAGCAACTGGTTTACCAAATGGCATTTGGGCGGATAATCTCCAGCTTGCAGGTATATTCCAGGTTGCCTTCACTTCTTCATCAATCAACGGATTGTAATGCTGAAGTGTAGCTCCTAATCCTTCCGCTTCAAGAGCTGTCCAAACGACGAGCTGCAGCATTCCGGAGGCTTCATTAGACCAAATAGGGAATTTATCTGCATATAGATCAAATTGTGACTGCAGCCCCTCTATGACCGATTGATCTTCAAAGAAGAGTACAGTGCCATATCCAGCATTAAACATATCCATTTTTTCCTGAGTGCCACCAAAATTTTCGGCAGGTACGACTTTTCGTAATGTTTCAGTTGTGATACTCCAAAACTTATTACTTTGTTCTCCAAATAATACGACTACTCTTGCGCTTTGTGAGTTAAAGGCAGATGGTGTATGCTTGACGGCGAATTTAACAATCTCCTCTACTCTTTCTTCAGAAATTACCTTTTCATTACTAATCGCATACAGTGAACGTCTTTTTTCAATTGCTGATAAAAATTCATTTGTATTTGTCATGATTTATTCCTCCCCAATGTTTTTATACATACTAAAATCTATTTAGACAGATAACCGAATAGATAAACCAAACGGGTCTGTTGTTACCCAAATTCCATTCTCTTCTCGAACTTCAGCACCTATATTATTCAAACGTGAAATCACTTCTTCTCTTTGTTCATGATTAGGATAATGAATAGTGAATGTTTGGAGTCCCACACTTTCTTTTGAAGCAGCCGGTATATTCCTGCCATTCCATACATTTAAACCGATATGATGGTGGTAGCCACCTGTGGACAAAAACAGTGCCTGATTTCCATAACGAGTAACTACATCAAATCCCAATCCCTGGCAATAAAACTCCTCCGCCAGTTCAAGATTGCCAATATGCAAATGAATATGCCCCATTGCCGTATCAGACGGAAGGCCTTTCCACATCGTGTCTTCTCCTGCTGCCAATACTTCTTCTGCCTTCAAAGGCTCCGTAACCATATGAACCTCTTTGTCTTTCCATATCCATGAGGAAGCTGGGCGATCTGCGTAAATTTCAATTCCATTCCCATCAACATCCTGTAAATATAGTGCTTCACTAACATGATGATCTGAAGCACCCAATGGGTAATTAATTTTTGCAATATGATGCAAAAAGCTTCCTAAATCTGCACGTGAAGGCAACAATAAAGCAAAATGGTACAGCCCGGTTTTATGTGCCTCTTTTGGTATAACATTTTCAGGTTGAATCAAAGTTAATAATGGTGTTTCCCCATCAGCTGTTAAAACTGTACGATTCTCCTCTTTCTCCAGCACTTTAAAACCAATGATGTTTTCGTAAAAGGCGAGCGATCTTTCCATATTAAGTATCTTCAATTCAAGACTTTTCACAAACGTATTTGTTTTCTGATGAAAGTTCATATTACTCTCTCCCAAATGGCATTTTGTTTTTTTATAATTTAATCAGCACATAACTTACTTTATGTAAGTAATTATACTTTAGTAATAAATTTATATCAAGTAAATTATTTCCTATAAATAATTATATGATTTTTCAATAATACGATATAATATAGACCAGAGGGGTGATGTAATATGAATCAATCTCACATTTGTCCTAAATTTGAGAAAGCTATGGATATCCTCAGCCGCCGTTGGTCAGGGTTAATTATTTATCAACTGCAATCCGGTCCTCAGCGTTTCTGTACGCTGGAATCCTCAATTGGTATCAGTGGGCGAGTACTATCTGAACGGCTAAAGGAATTGGAAAAACAAGGGATTGTCAAACGCGAAGTTTATCCGGAAACGCCGGTCCGAATTGAATATTCCTTAACAGAAGCAGGAGAAGCCATGAAACCTATGATGCAATCCATTGCAAAATGGGCCGATGAATGGATGAAAAAGGATTCTCCAGAAACTGATCAAAAATAAATGCCGATTGCGCTGGCCGCAATCGGTTTTTTCTTTTTTTGATTGAAATTCATATCAGCCTACAATAAAAAAAAAGAGAATAGGAGGTTTCCCTACTCTCCCATCCCTTCATTATTTTTTAATCATCACTTGTTTAGGTGCTGGTTATAAAAAGCCCTAATACAAGCGTTAATTATATACGCTTTCATTTAGAAGCTATGTATTCAGTATCTTTAATTTTTGATCTACTTATATATAAAGTGAAATATTTTAACTTTTCTGATAAACTTAATCAAACGTTTTATTCTAGATAGTAAGTGAAAGTGCAGGACAAATTAGAGAAGAGACAAAGGGGGATCACAGATGGATTATGCATTATTAACATCAGTCATTATTTACATGATTTTAATGCTCGGGATCGGATATTTTGCCTATAAAAGAACATCCAATTTATCTGATTATATGCTTGGCGGCAGAACACTCGGACCTGCCGTAACAGCATTAAGTGCAGGAGCTGCTGACATGAGTGGCTGGCTGTTAATGGGATTACCCGGAGCTATGTACGTATCCGGCCTTAGCGCAGCATGGATTGCCATCGGTTTAACTATAGGAGCCTGGGCTAACTGGATTTATGTAGCGCCAAGACTGCGTACCTATACACAAATAGCCAATGATTCCATTACAATTCCTGGCTATTTAGAGAACCGCTTTGGCGATACCTCAAAAATACTGCGCTTGATTTCTGGACTTGTTATTCTTGTATTCTTTACCTTTTATGTTTCATCGGGGATGGTTTCCGGCGGTATACTATTCCAAAGTACATTCGGGCTTGATTACCATACTGGATTAATAGTGGTTACTCTAGTAGTAGTCGCATACACTTTGTTTGGAGGATTTCTTGCCGTCAGCTGGACTGACTTTGTGCAAGGGATCATCATGTTTATAGCACTGATTCTTGTTCCAATCGTCACTCTTATTGAAGTGGGCGGATTTGGAGAATCAATTGATACAGCACGATCTATCAATCCAGCCTTATTAGATATTTTCAGAGGCACAACGATACTGGGCATCCTTTCTTCCATTGCCTGGGGACTTGGTTACTTCGGCCAGCCTCATATCATTGTCCGCTTTATGGCCATTTCATCTGTTAAAGAAATTAAAAAGGCCCGTCGAATCGGAATGGGATGGATGATTTTCTCTATTATTGGGGCAATGCTGACTGGATTTATCGGGATTACGTATTTCTCACAAAATGGCTCACCATTAGAAAACCCGGAAACGGTCTTTATCGTTTTAGGAGAAGTATTATTCCACCCGATTATTACTGGATTTTTAATCTCAGCTATTTTAGCTGCTATTATGAGTACCATTTCTTCGCAACTTCTCGTTACATCCAGCTCGTTAACAGAAGATATCTACAAAACATTTTTCAGACGATCAGCATCTGATAGAGAACTTGTTTTCTTAGGAAGATTGTCCGTTTTAATTGTCTCGATTGTCGCGTTATTTTTATCCTGGGAAAAGAACTCCACAATTCTCGAACTGGTTGGTTATGCTTGGGCAGGCTTCGGATCATCATTCGGTCCGCTCATCCTTTTAAGTCTCTTCTGGAAACGTATGAATAAATGGGGAGCATTGGCAGGTATCGTTATGGGTGCCTTCACTGTTATTATATGGTCCAGCTTAGGTCTCTCTGATACGCTCTATGAAATGATTCCTGGCTTTGGAGCAAGCACACTTGCTATCATCATTGTCAGCTTACTGACCGCTCCACCGAAGCAAGAAGTGGGTATCCAATACAAGCAATTTAATGATTTAATGAGGCAATAGAAAGTAAAAAGCATTGGGGCGAGCCCAATGCTTTTTTTTGAAAAATAGCCCCATATGACTGGACTACTAGTCCGCAATTCCCCTCCAACTTTTTTATTAAATTCAATATATTGTCATATTCTCGCTATCTTTTTATCTATGAAAGCGCTATAATTAATTTATGGGACGATGTACCATAATGTGGAACAATTTCAAAATTAATTAAAAATTGGAGAGTGGTAACCAGAAGACTTGATTCTGGAAGAGCTGCTACTTGTACTCTTTTAAGCAACCAGCAGTTTGTTCCCAACAACTAAAGTAAAGAGCTTCATTGATTGCTGCACAAAATTTTATAAATTAAATGAAGGAGATGTGAATAATGGAAATAAGATATTCTACTCACCCTGATCATGCGAAAACTTTTACAACGGAGGAAATCCGTAAACATTATTTAATTGAGGAATTATTTGTACCAGGAGAAATTAAGCTTGTGAATACAATGGAAGACCGCGCTATTATCGGAGGCATTACTCCTTTAAACGAATCTATCTCTCTAGAGGGTTACGATGAAATTAAAGCAGATTATTTCCTTGAGCGCAGAGAAGTCGGAATTTTCAATGTTGGAGGCGGCGGTAAAATTACCGTTGATGGTGAAGTATATGAAATGGAGAATAAAGACTGTTTATATGTTGGCTTAGGCAAAAGAGAGTTAATTTTCACAAGCAACCAATCTGATCAACCGGCAAAATATTATTTGTTCTCTGCCCCTGCACATAAAGAGTATCCTACCCAACATGTAGCATTTAATGATATTGAGGGCGACCGATTAGGATCAGCAGAAAATGCAAATGACCGTGTGATTAGACGAATGATTCATAATGAAGGAATACAAAGCTGCCAAGTCGTAATGGGAATGACGCAATTAAATACAGGAAGCGTATGGAACTCCATGCCAACCCATACACATAACCGCAGAATGGAAGTATACCTATATATTGATTTAGATGAAAATGCGAGAATGTTCCATCTGATGGGTGAACCTACAGAAACTCGCCATATTGTGATGAAAAATGAGCAGGCAGTTATTTCACCTCCATGGTCTATCCATTGCGGAAGTGCTACTAGTAACTATACATTCATTTGGGCGATGGCCGGTGAAAACAAAACCTACAATGATATGGATGCCGTATCAATAGATGAGCTCAGATAATTTCAGGAACAATTTAAAACAATTGCATTAATTTTTCTTCGCCATTCCAAAAAAACACAGATTTTAAAAATAATGTTTAAGGTGGTTTTCAAATGAGTCTAGAAAACTTTTCACTTGATTACTTTAATTTAACAGACAAGGTAGCCATCGTAACCGGCGGCAATACAGGCCTAGGACAAGGATATGCGGTTGCACTAGCGAAAGCCGGAGCAAATGTATTCGTTGTTACCCATAATGATAATTGGAAGGAAACGCAGGACTTAATTGAAGCTACCGGAAGGAAAGCTCATTTTAAACAGGCTGAACTGACGAATAGAGAAAGTATAAAAGAAATAGTTGAAGAATGCGTAAGTGTCTTTGGTCGAATTGATATTCTCGTTAATAACGCAGGAACAATTCGCCGTGCTCCCTTACTTGAATATAAAGAAGAAGACTGGAACGCAGTCATGGACATTAACTTAAATGCTGTTTATTTCCTTAGCCAAGAAGTAGCAAAAGTGATGGTCAAACAAGAAAGCGGTAAAATCATCAATATTGGATCCATGCTTTCCTTCCAGGGCGGTAAGTTTATCCCACCATACACAGCGAGTAAACACGGTGTTGCCGGGTTAACAAAAGCGTTTGCCAATGAATTAGGACAATACAATATTCAAATTAATGCGATTGCACCTGGTTATATTGAAACCGCTAACACTGATCCTATTCGTGCTGATGAGAAACGGAATGCGGAAATTCTATCAAGAATTCCTGCTGGAAGATGGGCTAAACCAGCTGATTTGATGGGAGTCGTTGTGTTCTTGGCAAGTAAAGCATCCGATTATATGAACGGACATATTCTCGCAGTAGACGGTGGTTGGTTAGCGCGTTAAAAAGGGCTTACACCAATTTGAATGGGGCTGATTTCATTGATTACCGGCAATATAGATGACCTGATTGAGCAAAAGAGTCTTGCTGAGAATTTACAATCAAAATTAACATTTTTAAAAGAGTTCGATAGCTCCCAGTACTCTGCTGGGCGCCATGACATTGACGAGAATTTATTTTTCTTCCTCAATGAATATGAAACAAAGGAAGAACCTGACTGTATTTGGGAAGCCCACCGAAAATACCTGGACATCCATTATATTCTTGAAGGCAAAGAAAACATTGCCGTTGACCATATAAATCGTCAACAAATCAAGGAAAATTACGATGAAGCAAAAGATGCTATCTTTCTTGAAGGTGATGTCCAAACGCTTATAGCCATGAATCCAGGTGATGTGATGATTTGTTTCCCAAAAGATTCCCACAAGGTTGGAATTATAACTGAAGAAAAGCAAATGGTTAAAAAAATTGTTCTTAAAGTAAAACGGTAAATCCTAAAATCCCTGGATATGAAGATTTAATCCAACCAAAGAGAATATGTATGTGAACAAGAGAAATCTATCAATCATACAAAATCATAATTCCAGCTTTATATCCATAAATCTACCATCTTAGACCTTACATAATTGTGACCTCATTTTAATCCGGAAGGTAAGGTAGATCATCATGCGAATTTTAAAGACGATTGAAAAAATCCCAGGCGGGCTCATGCTGGTACCACTATTTTTAGGGGCCATTATACATACTTTTGCTCCAACATCAGGTGAATACTTTGGTTCATTCACAAACGGATTAATGACAGGAACGGTTCCAATCTTAGCCGTTTGGTTCTTCTGTATGGGTGCCGGTATTAATATTAAAGCAACAGGAACTGTATTACGTAAATCCGGAACCCTTGTTATAACAAAAATCGCGGTTGCCTGGCTTATAGCATTAGTGGCATCTATGTTTATTCCTGATGGTGGAATCCAGACTGGAGTTTTCGCAGGATTGTCCGTTCTCGCTTTAGTGGCAGCCATGGATATGACAAACGGCGGACTTTATGCATCCATCATGCAACAATATGGCACCAAAGAAGAAGCCGGCGCTTTTGTCTTGATGTCCATAGAATCCGGCCCGCTTGTAACAATGTTGATTCTGGGTTCAACCGGTCTTGCTGCATTTGAACCACAAGCTTTTGTAGGTGCTGTATTACCTTTCTTACTAGGATTCCTTCTTGGAAACCTTGATTCTGATTTACGCGACTTTTTCAGCAAGGCTACTACTACTATGATTCCATTCTTTGGATTTGCATTGGGTAACTCAATCGATTTAGGTGTTATTCTTCAAACAGGTATTGGAGGAATCTTGCTGGGTGTATTAGTTATTATTATTACGGGTATTCCATTGATACTGGCAGATAAATATATTGGAGGCGGTAACGGAACAGCTGGTCTTGCTGCATCAAGTACAGCAGGAGCTGCTGTCGCCAACCCAATGATCATTGCAACAATGGCACCTGAATTCATGCCTGTTGCTCAATCTGCTACTTCTCTGGTGGCCGCATCTGTTATTGTAACATCGATATTGGTACCAATCTTAACTGCATACTGGGCTCAATATATGAAAAAGAGAAACAAAGATACGATATCACCAGATAGCAAAGCTACCGTTTAATATTCTAGTCCCGGGGGGCAAATGGCTTGCCCCTTCTGGAATGAACAGGAGGATCCTATGAGTAAAATTATCACCGTGGGAGAACCAATGGCCCTTTTTGTTTCTGAAAAAGAAGGTTCATTAGAAACCGCCGACCGTTTTGTTCGTTTTGTTTCAGGTGCCGAGGTTAATTTTTCAATCGGTATGGCACGTTTAGGCCATCAGGTCACCTATATAACCCAATTAGGCCAAGATCCGTTTGGAAAAAGCATAGAAACTTTTCTTCAGCAAAATTCGATTAACACCGAATATATTAAATATGATTCAACCCATACAACAGGTATGCAATTTAAGCAAAAAGTTAGTGCTGGCGACCCGGAAGTATTTTCGGCACGGAAAAATTCAGCCGCTTCCCATATGAATCGGGAAACAATCGCTCATATAAACTGGACCGAGTATAATCATATTCATTTAACTGGTATACCACCAGCTCTTTCAGGGGGCTGCAGAGATATGGTCTATGAATTAATGGATACAGCAAGAGCCAATGGTGTGCAAATTTCTTTCGACCCCAACCTTCGTCCAGGTCTTTGGGAGGATAAACAAGAGATGGCTGAAATTATCAATGATTTGGCATGTCGCGCAGATATTGTCCTTCCCGGCATTAAGGAAGGGGTACTGTTAACCGGCCAGGATGATGTTCAACATATTGCGGACTACTATCATGCAGCAGGTGTTAAAACCGTCGTTATTAAACTTGGTGAAAAAGGGGCATTTACCAGTTCAGAAGGCGAACGTTTCTATACCGACCGTTTCCCTGTCAAACAGGTTGTTGATACGGTAGGTGCCGGAGATGGCTTTGCAGTTGGAGTAGTGAGTGGTCTATTAGAAGGACTTCCCATCAAGGAAGCTGTAAGACGCGGAGCCGCAATTGGGGCACTTGCCGTTATGTCTCCGGGAGACAATGATGGATTGCCTAACCATGAAAGTTTACTAGCTTACATGGAGGATTCAATCGCAGAGATTTAAATAAAGGCTCATAAAGAGTAAAGATAATGGCATCCATTATCTTTACTTTTGCTTTTTAAAATGATCAGAATAAATGCCATTCCCTGTAATTCTGCACATGCGCTCCCTAAGAGATTAGATATCCTAATCTCCTAATAGGATCTTTGGATAAAATCAATCAAAGGCGCAGAGATTACTTTTCAGTTTATACTTCCTATGTATCCCAAGTTTCTAGAGATGGCCATACTGTAGTGTTTCATTTTTTCAATTAGCGTTTCATTAATCAAGTCCATAGTCACGCGATTATTGGGCCCAGATATACTGAAACTCGCGATGATCTTCCCTTTATGATCATAAATAGGCGCCGCAATACATCTTAAGACTTCTTCATTCTCTGAGTTATCCAATGCGTAGCCTTCTATCTTTATTTTCTCGATTTCTTCTAAAAGCTGTTCTTGCGACGTGATTGTAGTAGGAGTCTTAGCAATGAATTCTGTTTTGGAAAGAATAGAATCAAATTTTTCCTGATCCATTCCAGATAATAACACTTTACCGACTGCCGTACAGTACATCGGCGCCCGGCTACCAATACGTGAAAACATGCGAACCGTTTGATTACTTTCTATTTTATCGATATAAACAATCTCACCAAGGTTCTCTATACATAAATGAACCGTTTCATTGACTTCAAGAGATAATTTTTCGAGATAAGGCTTTGCCACTGTGATGACATCATTGTTGTTCAGAAGATTTCTAGATAAAAAGAGAATTTGCAGACCAAGTTTATACTTATCGGTCTCTTCATCTTTTACAACATAGTTCATATTGGACAAGGTAGTCAGAAGCCTGTGGACGGTACTCTTTGTTAGTCCCACCTGTTCAGACAGACGTGTAACCTGGAGACCATTCGGATATTCTGAAAGTTTATTTAATATAGTTAAAGCTCGTTCAATCGATTGAACATTAGACATGATTTTCTACCTCTTTTAGTTGATTTGTATAGAGAGATTTCCGTTGTTTCCTAATATCCTGCTCTATTTATAATGATACGGGAACCTACAATTTTTGTAAATTCGAATTAAGAACTATTATAGAAAGAGTAAACTCAGCAAATACGTATAGAAATGATTACAATACAAAAAGGAGTGTTCACAATGCAAAAACAAGCAATCTTACAAAAGGTTACGGAATGTGGAGTAGTCGCTGTTGTTAGAGCAGACTCTAAGGAAGAAGCTCGTTTGATATCTGAAGCCTGTGTAAAAGGTGGTATTCAGGGGATTGAAGTGACTTTCACAGTCCAGTCAGCAGACGAGGTCATCAAGGAATTGGTTTCTGTCTATAAAACTAATAAAAAGGTAGTCATCGGTGCTGGAACCGTCCTGGATGCTACTACTGCAAGAATTGCTATTTTAGCAGGTGCCCAGTTCATTGTCAGCCCGGCATTTGATGGGGAAACAGCTAAGTTGTGTAACCTCTATCAAATCCCTTATATGCCTGGGTGTATGACGATTACAGAGATGAAAACAGCATTGGAAGCTGGGGTTGATATTGTTAAACTATTCCCTGGAAATGCGTTTGGCCCTGGGTTTATAAAAGCCGTAAAAGCCCCTCTCCCTCAGGTAAATATAATGCCAACCGGCGGGGTGAGTTTAGATAATATTGAAGAATGGATTTCAAATGGCTGCGTTGCTGTCGGAGTCGGCGGCAATCTGTTAGCACCGGCCAAAACAGGCGATTACGATCAGATTACTGAAATCGCAAAGATGTATATTGAAAAGGCTGTAGCAGCAAGAAAAAAATAAGAATTCATTCTATTAACTAAGTTGAACAGTCATCCTTTATAATAAAAGAATAGTTAGAAAAAACCAAATTAGACAGAGGAGGATTCAGATATGCCAACAAATCTCAAAGATACAGTCACCTTACATAATGGCGTTGAAATGCCATGGCTTGGATTGGGCGTTTTTAAAGTTCAAGAAGGTGAAGAGGTTATCCAGTCTGTTAAAGCAGCCATCCAAAATGGATATATCAGCATTGATACAGCTGCCATTTACGGTAATGAAGAAGGCGTAGGCCAAGCGATCAAAGAATCAGGTGTGCCACGCGAGGATTTATTTATTACAACAAAGTTATGGAATAGTGAACAAGGATATGAATCTACCTTAAAAGCCTTCGATGAAAGCATGGAAAAGCTAGGCTTGGATTACTTGGATCTTTATCTAATTCATTGGCCTGGTAAGGATAAATATAAAGAAACATGGAAAGCCTTTGAAAAACTCTACAAAGATGGACGAGTTCGTGCAATTGGCGTAAGTAACTTCCTGGTTCATCACCTTGAGGATTTAATTGCTACAGCTGAAATTAAACCAATGGTGAATCAAGTGGAATTCCATCCTCATCTAACACAAGAGGATCTTCGTGCATATTGCAAAAAAGAAGGAATTCAACTTGAAGCTTGGTCTCCTTTAAAACAAGGACAGCTTTTGGACAATCCAGTTCTTAAAGAAATTGCCGAGAAACACAATAAATCGGTTGCCCAGGTTATCCTGCGCTGGGATCTGCAACATGGTGTCGTAACGATTCCGAAATCAATTAAAGAACATCGCATTATTGAAAATTCCAGTATCTTTGACTTTGAATTATCTGCAGAGGATATGGAAAGAATTGATCAATTAAATCAAGATAGCCGTGCTGGATCTCATCCTGATACAATGAAAGCAGGCTTTGAATTTTAATAATAATCAGGAGGCAGCTTATATATAGGCTGCCTCCTTTCTATTGTTACTCTGCGTATGCTCTCTCTTCTATTAATCTTGCATGGACCACCCTTCTTCCATCCTTTAGACCTTGACTGCATGTGGAGAGCGTTAAAACCTTATCCTTATCAGATAACGGTTCTACCTTATAGCTAAAATCTGACCTTGATCGTAATTGGTTTATAAAAGCAAGATACTGTTCACTAGTTCCAAACTCAGTTTGGATATAATTAAAGCTTGGATCTGTGTTATAAGTAGAGAAAACCTCCCACTTATAATAGCCCGTTTTCCCATAAAAGTTTATGTATCTATGCTCGTATAGGAAGTTTTCATCCTTGTATTTATTCAAATCATGAAACATCGTACCGTTCTTCATATTATGTCCATAAAGAATGATATGATTGTCTGCAAAACCTTCCTGATTACGATAATCCATAAAAATACTTCCCTGAATGGATGAGCTATTGTTAAAATCATGTGTTAAATAGTAACTGTTATCATCACCCTGTACAACGGGGTAGTCAATGGCTGTTCCATCAATGGTGATCCAACCAACCGATTGGTCATTCAGCTCTACCAATTTAGTAAAATCGGCATTACCTGTTTCTTCTGATATGACCTTGTGTTTATCTTGAACCAGCTTCTTCTCCAATTTATACATCTGATATTCATCCATTGCATATTGAAACAAATAAATTCCTGACCAGCAAAACACAATCAGTAGTCCTAAACCGATTAACTTTGATATAATTGTCCGACTTCGCTTCATGCCTCTCAACTCTCTTAAGAAAATTATTATTCTTATATAATATAAGTTTAATAACAGACATTTCAGAATACAATAGCTTATCAAATAAAACAAAACCCCCACATTTTAAGCATAAGGAGGTTAAAGTCTGACTAATTCTATCCCTTTAAAGTTTCAAAAACTTCTCAAGCGATTTTTGGGAATCATATACATACTCGGATAGGAATTTTACTTCGTAGAATTATTCTTTTTACTCCCTTTCACAATCTATATTGGTATTTAAGTATTCCCTCACCAAATTCCATTGAAGTCTCTTCTTGTTGTAATTTAGTCATCTCAGATCCTCATTCTAGTTGTTCATCTTTTATCGAAACAATCAATCGTCCGTTTGTATGCTTTTAAATGATAAACTTAGTTGCTGAACTGTTTCTTCACTTAACTCCAATTCCCAGTGCATAATCTTATTCCTGTCACCTTCTCATCCTTATGTCTTTCTCGAGAACCGTACCAATTTAGGGAGAACATGGATATTTTTCGTCATTATTCGACAATATTTGCATAAAACTTGACTGAATTTTCTCTTTAATGTTACCTTCAATATGGTTAACCAAAAGTTTACTATTTAAATTGTTAGATAGATTGGTTGTTTATATGCGAATAAATATTATTAAACTAGTATTCCTAGGCATTAGTTGATAATATACCTAAACCGCAATAATGCAGACTTATCCGTGGTTGCTTACACGAAAGCTGTGGATATGTCAGAAAACGGTTATTTCGCCCATACATCACCAACATACGGAAGTCCCTTTGATATGATGAAGGCTTTCGGAATCACATATGTAGCAGCAGCTGAAAACATTGCGCAAGGCCACAGAACAGCTGAAGCCGTTATGGAAGGTTGGATGGACTCAGAGGGTCACAGAGAAAATATCCTAAATCCAAACTATACTGATTGGTTATGAAAAGTATGAGCATTACTGGGTGCAAATGTTCATTCAAAATTAATCAACCATTATTCTAACAAAAACGCCTCTTTCAAATAAGGAAAGAGGCGTTTTATTGTAAAAAAAAACTTCTTATACTGAAATTCAGTATAAGAAGTTTCCCTTTTGAGCTTTTATAATACTTCTCAAGCGTCCTTGAAAATCATATAAAATACTCATCAACTCATCAAAAATTTCTACTTCGTTAATTATTTCTTAAGGTTGTAGAAAGATTGAAGACCTTTGTATTCAGCT
This sequence comes from Pradoshia sp. D12, assembly GCF_008935075.1. Classification (NCBI taxonomy): domain Bacteria; kingdom Bacillati; phylum Bacillota; class Bacilli; order Caryophanales; family Bacillaceae; genus Pradoshia; species Pradoshia sp. D12. The sequence continues at coordinate 3,519,028 of NZ_CP044545.1, forward strand.
AAATCGCCAAGCTCATCTTCGATACGAAGAAGTTGGTTGTATTTCGCGATACGGTCTGTACGGCTCATAGAACCAGTTTTGATTTGGCCAGCGTTTGTTGCTACTGCAATGTCAGCGATTGTAGAATCTTCTGTTTCACCGGAACGGTGGGATACAACTGCAGTGTAACCAGCGCGTTTTGCCATTTCGATTGCATCGAAAGTTTCAGTTAAAGTACCGATTTGGTTAACTTTAATTAGGATAGAGTTAGCAATACCTTTTTCGATACCTTCAGCAAGCTTTTTAGTGTTTGTAACGAACAAGTCATCACCAACAAGTTGTACACGATCGCCAATGCGCTCAGTTAACAATTTGTGGCCTTCCCAGTCGTTTTCATCTAAACCATCTTCAATAGAGATGATTGGGAATTCGTTGATTAATTCTTCATAGAAGTTAACCATTTCTTCGGAAGAAAGACCATTGCGTCCTTCGCCTGCTAGATCGTATTTCTTAGTTTCTTTGTTGAAGAACTCAGAAGAAGCTACGTCCATTGCAAGGTAGATATCTTTACCAGCTTCGTAGCCAGCTTTAGTGATTGCTTCAATGATTACTTCAAGAGCTTCACGGTTAGAACCAAGGTTTGGAGCGAATCCACCTTCGTCACCTACTGCAGTGTTTAAGCCTTTGTCGTGAAGAACTTTTTTCAAGCTGTGGAATACTTCAGCACCCATACGGATTGCTTCTTTGAAAGTTGGAGCTCCAACAGGCATGATCATGAATTCTTGGAAGTCAACGTTGTTATCAGCGTGAGAACCACCGTTGATGATATTCATCATTGGAGTTGGAAGCTGTTTCGTGTTGAATCCGCCAAGGTAACGGTATAAAGGAATGTTTAGGTAATCAGCAGCAGCGATTGCAGCAGCCATGGAAACACCAAGAATTGCGTTCGCACCTAATTTACCTTTGTTTTCAGTTCCATCAAGGTCGATCATCGCTTTGTCGATTCCAGCTTGATCAAGAACATGCATACCGATGATTTGTTCAGCAATGATATTGTTTACGTTATCTACTGCTTTTTGAACACCTTTTCCAAGGTAACGGTCTTTATCGCCATCACGAAGTTCTACTGCTTCGTATTCACCAGTGGAAGCACCACTTGGTACCATAGCACGGCCGAATGCGCCAGATTCTGTTTCAATTTCTACTTCAACTGTTGGGTTACCACGGGAGTCTAATACTTCACGTGCATAAACGTCAATAATAATTGGCATTAAATTTCTCTCCTTTTAATTGGAAAATATAGTACATTTTATAGTTTGTACAACTTACTTTTTAATTAATGATTTTCCAGTCATTTCTTTCGGTTGCTCTACATGCAATAGTTCAAGCATAGTTGGAGCTAAATCACCCAGAATTCCACCGTCACGAAGTTCTACCTCTTTATCAGTGACAATCACTGGAACAGGGTTTGTCGTATGTGCTGTCATCGGATCTCCATCTGGAGTGATTACCTCATCAGCATTACCATGGTCAGCTGTGATAATGGCTTTACCACCCATAGATAGGATTTTATCGACGATTTTTCCAAGGCATTCATCCACAGTTTCAATTGCTTTGATTGTTGGTTCAAGCATTCCGGAGTGCCCAACCATATCAGGGTTAGCAAAGTTTAGGATGATCGCATGATGATTATCTTCATCCAATTCCTTCATAAGGGCTTCAGTCACTTCATAAGCGCTCATTTCAGGTTTAATGTCATACGTGGCAACCTTTGGAGAATTAATCAAAATACGTTTCTCGCCTGGGAATTCATCTTCACGCCCACCACTCATAAAGAAGGTAACGTGTGGGTATTTTTCAGTTTCGGCAATGCGAAGCTGTTTTAAGTTGTTTTGCGATAAGACTTCACCGATTGTGTTATCCAGATTTGTTGGTTTAAATGCAACATATCCTTTAACAGTTTCACTAAAGTGAGTCAAGCAAACAAAATACAAATTCTGCGGGAATCCTGGGCCTCTGTCAAAGCCGCGGAAATCATCATTTGTAAATACGTTAGAAATTTGGATAGCACGGTCAGGACGGAAATTATAGAAAATAACAGAATCATTATCTTCAATTTTCGCCACAGGCTGTCCATCAGCTTTCGTAATTACAGATGGTAGAACGAATTCATCAAAAATCCCATTACGGTAGGAATCCTCTACTACTTCCATTGCGGAAGAATAAGAAGGTCCTTCACCATAAGTCATGGAACGATACGTTTTTTCTACACGATCCCAGCGTTTATCACGGTCCATGGAGTAATAACGTCCTGAAATAGTCGCGAACTGGCCTACACCAATTTCTTTAAACATATTTTCAGTTTGTTGAATGTACTTTTCAGCAGTTTGAGGACCAACATCACGTCCGTCTAAAATGCCGTGTACATAAACATTTGTAAAGTTTTCTTTAGCACACAAGCGAAGTAATGCAAATAAATGCTGAATATGGCTGTGTACTCCACCATCAGATAATAATCCCATTAAGTGTAGAGCCTTATTATTTTCTTTCGCATGTTGAATCGCGCCTAAGAAAGTTTCATTCTTTTCGAATTCACCTTCACGAATCGCAAGGTTTACTCGAGTTAAGCTTTGATAAACAATCCGGCCTGCACCGATATTTAAATGGCCAACTTCTGAGTTACCCATTTGTCCCTCCGGCAAACCAACTGCTAAGCCACTCGCTATCAGGTGATTATGTGGATACTCTGCCCAATAACGGTCAAAGTTAGGCTTTTTAGCCTGTGCCACAGCATTACCCTGTGTTACATCTCGAGATCCAAACCCATCGAGAATGATTAACGCTACTGGTTTCTTACTCATTTAGAAACAGCCTCCAATAATCCTAAGAAAGAAGTTGGTTCAAGGCTTGCTCCGCCAACTAAAGCACCATCGATATTATCTTCTGAAAGATATTCTTTGATGTTTTCAGGTTTAACAGAACCGCCATATTGAATCCTAATTGCTTCTGCCACATCAGTTGAAAAGCTATCAGCGATTGTTTGACGGATATGACCGCAAACTTCATCAGCATCAGCTGCTGTGGAAGACTTTCCTGTACCAATTGCCCAGATTGGTTCATAAGCAATAATTGTCTTCTTAGCTTGTTCTTCCGTAAGGCCTTTGAATGCCTTTTTAATTTGATCAGCTACAAGAGCTTTTGTTTTACCAGCTTCACGCTGCTCCAACGTTTCCCCACAACACACAATAGGGATTAAATTGTGTTTAAAAGCAGCCAATGTCTTCTGGTTAACTGATTCATCTGTTTCATTGAACATTTCACGACGTTCGGAATGTCCAATGATAACATAGTCTACCCCTAAATCAGAAAGTGCTTCCGGACTTACTTCACCCGTATATGCGCCACTTTCTTTAAAGTGCATATTTTGTCCACCAACTTTAAGATCCGTTCCTTTTGTTGCTTTTACAAGCGATTCAAGAAATAGCGGAGAAGAACACACAACCGCATCCACTTTTTCTGGAGTAGGAATGGAACCTTTAACTTCATCTACAAATTGTAAAGCTTCGCCAACCGTTTTATTCATCTTCCAGTTTCCTGCGATAATTGGTTTACGCACTTTTCTCATCCTCTCGTATGTGTCCGTATAATGTATTTATTTGTCGTTTAACGCTACCACACCAGGAAGCTCTTTACCTTCCATGAATTCCAAGGAAGCACCGCCTCCAGTAGAGATGTGGCTCATTTTATCCGCAAGGTCGAACTTTTCAACTGCCGCAGCTGAGTCCCCACCACCAATTACGGAGTATGTATTTTCCGCATTTGCAAGTGCTTCTGCTACTGCTTTTGTACCGCCAGCGAATTTATCAAATTCGAATACACCCATTGGTCCATTCCAGATCACGAGTTTGGAATTTTTAATAGTGTCTTCATATAATTTTGCAGTCTTTGGTCCGATATCAAGCGCTTGCCAATCAGCTGGAATCGCATCAATATCTACCACTTTAGACTCTGTATCAGGTGAAAATTCTTTTGCAATAACCGCATCCACCGGCATTAAGAAGTTAACACCTTTTTCTTTTGCTTTATCCATAAAGGATTTAGCCAATTCAATTTTATCTTCTTCTAAAAGAGATTGACCAATTTCATAACCTTGAGCCTTGATGAACGTATATGCTAGTCCACCGCCAATGATTAGGTTGTCCACTTTCTCAAGAAGATTATCAATTACACCGATTTTATCCTTTACTTTTGCTCCACCAATAATTGCTGTGAATGGACGTTCTGGATTAGAAAGAGCTTTTCCAAGCACTTCTAATTCTTTTTCCATTAGCAAACCGGCTACAGCAGGGATATGTTTTGCAATTCCTTCTGTCGAAGCATGTGCACGGTGAGCTGCACCGAATGCATCATTTACATACACATCTGCAAGATCTGCAAATGCTTTTGCCAATTCTGCGTCGTTCTTTTCTTCGCCAGGATAGAAACGTACGTTTTCTAGAAGAAGTACATCGCCATCTTTCATCTGCCCGATTTCAGCTTGTACAGCTTCTCCGTATGCTTCATCCGTTTTCTTAACACCTTTGCCAAGTAATTCGCTTAAACGCGCAGCAACAGGAGTTAAGCGTAGCTCTTCTTTTACTGCACCTTTTGGACGGCCCAAATGGCTTGCCAGAATTACTTTTGCGCCTTTTTCAATTAAAAGTTGAATAGTCGGTAAAGCCGCACGAATTCTTGTGTCATCAGTTACTTTGCCATCTTGCATTGGTACGTTAAAATCAACGCGGCAAAATACTTTTTTTCCTTGTACATCAATGTCTTTAATCGATTTTTTGTTCACTTAAATGAACCTCCTTTAAAATAAGGGACCAGCTAAAGACTTAATCAGGTCTGCCCAAACTCTGATTAATTGCCGTTAAAATAAAACAGGGAGAAAGGGGAATTTTCCCCTCTCCCCCCTTAAACAAATTCATTATACCTTTAATAAGGTTTTCTATCTACTACGTTAAAGATTAAAGACCTTTTTTAGCAATGTAAGCTGCAAGGTCAACTACACGGTTGGAGTAACCAGTTTCGTTATCGTACCAAGAAAGTACTTTAACCATGTTGCCTTCCATAACCATTGTAGAAAGAGCATCAATAGTAGAAGATTGAGTAGTTCCATTGTAGTCACGAGATACTAATGGAAGTTCGCTGTACTCAAGAACTCCTTTTAATTCACCTTCAGCAGCTGCTTTTAATGCTGCATTGATTTCTTCTGCAGTTGCTTCTTTTTCTAATTCAGCAACAAGGTCAACAACAGATACGTTTGGAGTTGGTACACGCATAGCCATACCGTTCAATTTACCTTTCAATTCAGGTAATACTAGAGCAACAGCTTTAGCAGCACCAGTAGTTGTAGGGATCATGCTTTCAGCAGCAGCACGAGCACGACGGTAGTCTTTGTGTGGCAAGTCTAAGATTTGTTGGTCATTTGTGTAAGAATGAATTGTAGTCATCATTCCGCGTTTGATACCGAAGTTATCGTTCAATACTTTTGCAAATGGAGCCAAGCAGTTTGTAGTACAAGATGCATTAGAGATTACATCATGGTTAGCTGCGTCATATTTATCTTCGTTAACACCCATAACGATTGTGATATCTTCATCAGATGCAGGTGCAGAAATGATAACTTTTTTAGCGCCAGCTTCAAGGTGTTTTGCAGCATCTGCGCGTTTAGTGAAACGTCCAGTAGATTCAACAACGATATCTACTCCAAGATCTCCCCAACCAAGTTGAGCTGGATCTCTTTCAGCAAGAACTTTTACACGTTGTCCAGCTACTACTAAGTAGTCTCCGTCAACTGTTACATCTTGATCTAAAGTTCCATGAACGGAATCATATTTTAAAAGATGCGCAAGCATTTTTGCATCAGTTAAATCGTTAACTGCTACAACTTCTACTTCCGGATTATTTAACGCTGCACGGAATACGATACGTCCAATTCTACCAAAACCATTAATACCTAATTTTACTGCCATTAGAAGGTTCCTCCTTTTGGAATCTTAGAAATAGATTTTAAATTATATTCAAAAGGGTGTTATCCCTTAAGTAACTGTAGTGCCGCACCTTCATCCGTAATTAAAATCGGTTTTTTAGGTGCCATTTTGATATAAGCTTTTATTGCCTTAGCTTTTGAAGCTCCGCCCGCGACGGCGATTACATGTTCCGCATTAACCAGATCATCTAATTGAAGGCCGATTGTATGGACTTTTTGTATTATGTTGCCATCTTCATCGTAATAATATCCAAACGCCTCTCCGATTGCCTTTTTATTCTCAAGCTCCTGGAGACTGTCATTGGATGATTTCCTTCTTTCAGCCATTGTTTTGGCTTCCCCTATACCATGAAGAACGATATTAGCTGATTTCAGCAAATTCAATACCTCATGTATAGCAGGTTCACTGGTTAGCGTATTGTATGCTGCTTCACTTAGGTTGTCCGGTACATACAGGACACGATATCGTGAATGCATCTTTTCTGCCATTTGTTCGCAAACTGTATTGGCCTGGTATTGAACACCCTTGCCAAGACCGCCTCTCGCTGGTACAAACAAAATGTCATCCACATCTGGAAGCTCTGAGACATCAGGTAACATTCTTCCTATTGCTGCCATTGTTGTTCCACCTGTTACGGCAATGATATTTTTACCCGTTAAGAGACTTTTCATACGCGACGCACCGGCACGTCCAAGCTCATCTATTACCCATGGGGATTGGTCACTATCACCGTTAACGATGATAATTTTCTCCAAATTAAGTTTTTCCTGTAATAGGCGTTCCATATCATCTATACCCGATAATTGCCTTATTACACCACCCAGATGGTCGAGTACCTCTTTCCCTTCATTGGTAACAGTCATTCCAGAGCTCGCAATGAGTATAAGATTTTGGTTTTTCAAAAATTCCACTTCGCTGCGCAAAATCCGCTCCGTAATGTTCAAAGTCAGTGATAAGCTTCGTCTGCCTACCGGCTGCAAAGTACGAATCGTTCTTAAGATATTGTATCTTTTTTGCATGACCTCAAATATATCTGGAATTAATTTCTTCTGTAAATGGAGTATTCCGTCCATATCCTTCAAACTCCTTTTATACTTTGGTCATTTTTTGTCCTAGCAAGACGTTTAGCGTCCCAGTTTATGTAAAAAAATAGCTCCTGATGTAATTCCATTCTAACAGGAGTTTCGAATAGTTGCAAGGTTCTAAATGTGAACATCACGTTAAATAGCGACGAATCTCATCTAAATCTATACGGCCGTATTGAATAATCTGATCATTGATTTCGACTACAGGAATCATAAGGCCATATTGTTCCAGTAATTTATCATTAGAATATATATCGACTTCAAGGAGAGTAAACGTCATATCTCTTTGCAAAATTTTCAAAAGATCCTTTGCCTCTTCGCATAATGGGCAATTCTTTTTTGTATAAAAATGAATGATTGGTACACTCACTCTCTTTCCCCCTGCTCTTTCTTATTTTCTACATTTATAAATTAATTATTCACTAACCTCATATCGTTTTCTTTTTGAAGAAGATGGTATATGAAGCTGATTCCGATATTTCGCGATTGTCCTCCGTGATACAAGAATACCAAAATCATCCTGAAGTTGCTTTGCAATTGCCTGATCGGATAAAGGTAATGTTTTCTGCTCTGCCTTTATCAACCGCACTATTTCTTGCTTTACTTGTTCTGATGAAGAGTCTTCCAATTGAGCGTTCGGGATGCTGCTCGTAAAAAACATTTTCATCTCATAAGTCCCAAACGGCGTCTCTACCACTTTGTCTCTAATCGTCCTGCTTACTGTTGACTCATGCACATCGACCATTTTGGCGATTTCCTTCATAGTTAATGGCTTTAAGGTGACACTTTTTCCAGTATCAAAGAAGGCAGATTGCTTTTCCATGATGGCATATGTAACACGCCTTAAAGTCTGCTCTCTTTGCTCAAGAGCTTTTTTTAGCCAGTTAAGCTCCAATTTCTTTTCGTCCATATACTTTTTAGTTATGTCATCACTTCCATTTATAGGGGAAGTAAATTCATTCGTTTTAAATTTTCTCATTGATAAAACTTTTACAGTGGGTACTCCTTTTGAAATAGAAACACTTACATCCGGTATGAAATATTGGAATTCACCACTATTAAAAGCTGAACCAGGTTTGGGGTTATATGCCTGTATTAAGTCAAAAATAGATTGTATATCTGCAATTGTTACACCAACCAGCTTGGCAAGCTCTTTCCACTTTCTATTCACGAGCATATCGAAATGATTAACCAAAACCTCTTCTAGCGGCAGATCATCGATATAATCACGTTTAGCCTGTATGAGCAAACATTCACTTAAATTCCTGGCCCCCACTCCGATCGGCTCCAATGCCTGCAAAACAGATAAGGCAACATCCCATTCTGCCTGACTAACCTCCACAAGGGATTGAGCTTCCTCAAGGGTAATACGTAAATATCCATTTTCATCGATACAATCAATCAAAAACAATAAAACGCACTCTTCCCTGTCTGTTAATACTTTAAATGGAATTTGGGATCGTAAATAAGATTTTAATGAAACAGTCTCCTCGCTGATTTGATTGATTGATAAATCGCCATATGTTCTGCCTGAGGCTTTTGGATAATCTTCATCTATTTCAATTAAGGGATTCTCTAACGCTTTTCCATCGATATAGGCAGCTAATTCAATTGCAGGATATTGAAGTAAGTTTATTGCCTGATTTAATTCCGGCGTCATTGTCAGCTTTAACCTCTGTTGCTGGTACAAACCAATCTCAACATTCAAATCCCCGCCCCCTTATAAGATAGACCGCTTACATTAATAGTAGTAAAGAGGACGTCATAGGGCAAGAAAAATGAGAGAATATTTACAAAATATTGAATATGATAAATAAAAAATGCCCCAGTGCTAAGCTACTTTCAGCACTGGGGCATTTCCTACAATATTATATACGCCCTCGGAGGGAATCGAACCCCCATCGTAAGAACCGGAATCTTATGTTCTATCCATTAAACTACGAGGGCAAAATGTTAGCCTACAAAATTATATTATAAGGAAGAGAAAGTCTTTTTGCAAGAACTATTCCTTAGGTTTATAAGCCTTTATGTTGGGTAAGATGGATATCAGGGATTATTTTGTTTCTATACATAGAATCAGTTGCAAATTAAGCGCAGACCAATCAGATAAACTAGACATCAGTCCTTAATAAAAAACATATAGTAATGTAAGCGTCTTTTGTTTGACCTTTATTGACCATAAAGTGTATGATAAAGTCAAAGCCAAATGTATTATTTTTTTACATATAAGGAGGAGAAAATAAATGAATTTAATTCCTACAGTTATTGAACAAACAAATCGCGGGGAACGCGCATACGATATTTATTCCCGTTTATTAAAAGACCGGATTATCATGCTTGGAAGTGCAATTGATGACAATGTTGCCAACTCTATCGTTGCCCAATTATTGTTCCTTGAAACTGAAAACCCAGAGAAAGATATATATCTTTACATCAATAGCCCAGGCGGAAGCATCACAGCTGGTATGGCAATCTACGATACAATGCAATATATTAAACCAAAGGTTTCTACGATCTGTATCGGTATGGCTGCTTCAATGGGTGCATTCCTTCTTGCTGCCGGCGAAAAAGGAAAGCGTTTTGTGTTACCAAACAGTGAAGTGATGATTCACCAACCACTTGGCGGAGCTCAAGGACAAGCGACTGAGATTGAAATCGCTGCTAAACGCATTCTCTTTATGCGTGAGCGCTTAAACAAAATTTTGGCTGAACGTACTGGTCAATCTTATGAAACAATTGCTCGCGATACAGAACGTGATAACTTCATGACAGCTGAACGTGCGGTAGAGTACGGATTAGTTGATAAAATTATCACCCGCAATGTAGTAGAAGAAAATAAAAAATAATAAACTGATTAAGAGCTGTCGAGATATTCGGCAGCTCTTTTGTTTTATCAAAAAAATAATGTAGATATCCCCCTCTACTCCCCTACCTCACAATATTTTAGTTCTCTAATTGTTTATCACTTTACCAAATTAAAGTTTGATGTTAATATGAAAGCACAATTTAATAATTAGTCATTCTGAAGAGAGTTTATTGTGTTGAATTTCATACTTAACAATCTCAACCAATAAGCCACCGGAATGATCAAATTATAATTCGGGTATAGAATTATAACGATTTGTACCACTAGCAATAATTTATCTTATTATATTTTTCGCATATTTTTGAAAACAGAAGGGGTCTTTCATCATGAATAATAAAAAATGGGGATTTTGGATATTAACCATGTTTGTTGTCGGCAACATGGTTGGTGGAGGAATATTTATGCTTCCGGCAAACCTAGCTGGTGTTTCTAGTCCGTTTGGAGCATCAATGGCCTGGATCTTAACAGGAGCTGGAGTATTAATGGTTGCTCTTGTATTTGGAAATTTGGCTATCAGAAAGCCGGAATTAAAAACGGGACCGCAAAGCTATGCTCAAGCCATGTTCAGTTCACCAAGGAAAGGGAAAATCGCTGGTTACAGTATTGCTTGGGGTTACTGGGCTGCTAACTGGGCTGCAACGGCATCAGTCATTATCTCGTTTGCCGGGTACTTATCTACCTTCTTCCCAATTATGCAAAGCCAGTACATCCTTTTTTCAAGCGGCAATTTTGATCTGGAATTAGGGAAATTCTTAAACTTTATGGTATGTACAGTTATGCTGTGGGGCATTCACTTTATTCTCTGCAAAAGCTTTAACAGCGCTGGAAAAATCAATTTGCTGGCAACCATCACTAAAGTAATTGGGTTCGCCCTTTTTATCGTCGCAACCATTTTCATATTTGATTCTACTAATATAATGAACGGTAAAGAATTCATCGATGCATCTGGGGTTTCCCATTCATTGGGTGGACAAGTAAATAACGCAGCTATTGCCACGCTATGGGCCTTCATTGGGGTAGAAGCTGCTGTGATGCTATCTAATAGGGCAAAGTCTCAGACTGATGTGAAAAAAGCGACAATCACCGGACTGATTATTGCCATTGCGATCTATATTGGTATAACACTATTAACAATGGGCGCTTTATCCCAAGAGGCATTGCAACAGTCACATAAACCTTTGGTTGATGCTCTGCAAGCTGCAATCGGATCTAGCGGTGCTTATATTTTAGGATTCCTTGCCTTAATTTCATTATTCGGATCCACAGTCGGTTGGATTGTCGTTAGCTCCGAGGTACCATATCAAGCTGCTAAATCCAACTTGTTCCCGGCATTCTTCGGAAAAACGAATAAAAAAGGAAGTCCAGTCAATTCTTTGACTATCACAAACCTTTTAACGCAATTCTTTTTATTCGCTACTGTTTCCGGAACGATAATGGAAGCTTATGAATTCGCAATGGTCGTTGCTACATTAGCTTACTTAATCCCGTATTTCGTTAGTGTTCTTTATCAGGTAAAACTGATTATTACCGGTGAAACATACACAGGGATGAAGCGATCACGATTGATAGATGGCATAATAGCGATAGTGGCTCTTGTATACACCCTATGGGTAATTAAAACCGGAACAGCCGACTTAAAAACCTTCTCGCTCGGTATAGGTTTATTTGTCCTCGGTCTTGTTCTCTATCCAATCCTGATGAAAAACAAGAAACCAAAAGAAATTTCTAGAAGTTTGACAGAAGATAGATAATCATAAGACGAAACCACTCTTTCAAAAAGGGTGGTTTTTTTATGTCTAATTACCCACTTCTTTTTCCTCAACTACTCCTAATCTACCATTTTCTACTATTAAAGAGGTTTTTTAACAGAATAGTTAGAATATTTATAGATGTTAATTAAAATTAAGAGGAGGAAACCATTTGCGAGGAAAATCTATTTTGGCATCGGCCTTCGCTGCTGCTTTAACATTCAGTGCCTTTGCACCAGCCACTTCTGCTCACCAAGTTTCGACAATAAGTAATCATGCTGCAACCGAGACCAGTCATAATCATTCAGTTACCTATACAGGAAGCTCTTTTGATTTAAGCATTGCCAACGAGGAACGATTAATTAAAATGCTTAAAAAGGAAGGTGCTATCAAGAAAAATGCAACAGATAAAGAAGCACAGGCACAGTTGAAAAAGTACCTAAAGAAAAAAGAAGAAAACGCTAAAAAGGACTCATCAAAAAAATTCGATAAGCAAATAAAAGAGTTGCAAAAGAAGTGGAACAAAAAGAAAAAAGGTAAAAAAACTGGCAAAGGTTCCAAACCTAGTAATGGTGTTGTTCAACCAGTAAAAGAAGAGAAATATAAAGGGTCTGTAGTAAAAGATAAAGTTTTGGTTCTGATGATTGAGTTCCCTGATTACAATGGTGACAATGTCAGACCAGAGGATACAGACATGTACTATCAAGATTATACTAAGGATCATTACCAACAAATGATTTTTGGTAAAAAGGGATATACAGGTCCTAACGGCGAAAAGCTAATTTCTATGAAGCAATATTATGAACAGCAATCTGGCGGTAGCTATACCGTAGATGGTGAAGTAGCTGGTTGGTATATGGCTGAAAAACCTGCTGCTGAGTATGGTGGAAATATTCCCACACCTGATGGAAATGACAAGGATGCACGTAGCCTTGTAGAGGAAGCACTTGAAGCTGCAGCAAACGATCCAAATGTAGATTTTGCTGAGTATGATCAGGAAGATCGCTACGATTATGATGGGGACGGCAATAAACGCGAGCCAGATGGATTAATCGATCACTTAATGATTGTCCACTCTGCTGTAGGTGAAGAAGCAGGTGGCGGCACACTGGGTGGAGATGCAATCTGGTCCCATCGTTCGAATTTGGACGGGATATTCGACGGGATATTCCCAATTGCTAATACGGAAACAGACATACCTTACTGGAATGGACAAATGGCTGCTTACGATTACACAATCGAACCAATTGATGGAGCTGCCGGAGTATTTGCCCATGAATATGGTCATGATTTGGGTCTACCGGATGAATATGATACGCAATACTCAGGATCTGGTGAAGCCATCGGCTATTGGTCAATCATGGCAAGCGGCAGCTGGGCAGGTAAAGTTCCAGGAGGAGAACCAACTGGATTCAGCCCATATGCCAAAGAATATCTTCAGGAGAGCCTCGGTGGAAACTGGCTTAATTATGAAGAGGTCGATTTGGATGATCTGACTAGACGGGGATCTGAATTCCTTCTCGATCAAGCCAATACAAAGGGAAGAAACCTGGATGCGCTTAAAGTGAATTTGCCACAAAAGAAGACCACAGTAAATACTCCTTATAGCGGGAAGTATGAATATCATAGCGGAAAAGGTAATAACCTAAATAACTCTTTGGTTACTTCTCTTGATCTAACAAATAAGTCGACAGCCCAGTTATCTTTCAAGACATGGTACCAAATAGAGCAGGATTGGGACTATGCATCTGTTCAAGTGCGTGAAGAAGGACAAACAAACTGGACAGGCGTAGCAGGGAATATAACCACTTCTACTAATCCATATGAACAAAATCCGGGTAATGGTATAACAGGAAACTCCAACGGATGGGTAGATGGTATATTTGATTTAAATGCCTATGCCGGCAAGAAAATTGAATTACGCTTTAATTACTGGACTGATATAGCAGCTATTGAACCAGGTTTTTATGTAGATGACATTACAATTACTGCTGATGGACAGGAACTCGTAAAAGATAATGCAGATACTTCAACCTCTGCCTTTACATTAGATGGCTTCACCAAGAATGAAGGCTTCTATACAAGCGATCAATACTATTTGGCAGAATGGCGAAATCATCAGGGGGTCGATTTAGGACTTGCTCATATCAAACGCGGAGCCAGCCTAATGAAATATGATGGTGGATTAGTAGTTTGGTATGTGGATGACAGCTATTCAGATAACTGGACAGGCAGTCACCCAGGTGAAGGCTTCCTAGGGGTAGTCGATGCTGACCAAGGAACATTAAAATGGAGTGACAAATCCTTAGCTGCAACTCGTTATCAAATTCATGATGCTGCATTTAGATTAGATAAAACAGATAAAATGTATTTGGATTATAAGAGTGTAAATGGTTTAACATTGTCAGATTTTGACACGAAACCATTTTCTGTGTTTGATGATAGCAAAAATTATTTAAACCCTGGCAAACCGGACGCGGGACGGAATGTTCCTAAGTTTGGCGTAAAAATCAAGTTAACGGGTCAAAGTAAAGACCGTACTGTCGGAAAAATTCTTATTAGTAAATAAAGCAGAAAAAGAGGCGGCTCATAGATAGCCACCTCTTTTCTGTTTGTATCGTAATGATTCTTCGTATTACTACTCTTTTGTCATAAATGCTTCTAAAACCTCTATAGCCTCTTCTTCATCCTGACCATCTGCTGCAAGGATCACTGTCTTACCTGTACCAATCGCCATACTCATTAAACCCATAATACTTTTTACATTGACCTTCTTTTCTCCATCTATAATAAATATATCAGATGAAAAACGACTTGCCTCCTGAACAAATAGAGCAGCCGGGCGTGCCTGCAAGCCTGTTTTAAGCTGTACAGTGACTTCTTTTTCAATCACAGCGATTCCCCTCCATTAAATATTATTTATATCATAATGCTTGGAATACTTATTTAGATTCACCGGCTCGTAGCTTTTCGGCAATTTCATCTATTTTACGTAGACGATGATTGATACCCGACTTGCTTATTTTATCGCTTGAAACCATTTCCCCAAGTTCTTTTAGGGTTACATCTTGGTATTCGACACGCAGTCTTGCAATTTCACGTAGTTTATCAGGCAATATATCCAGACCAACTGTATTTTCAATATACCGTATATTTTCAACCTGGCGCAATGAAGCGCTGATTGTTTTATTCAAGTTTGCAGTTTCACAATTTACAAGTCGATTTACAGAATTTCGCATGTCTCTTACAATACGAATATCCTCAAATTTCAAGAGCGCATTATGCCCTCCAATAATATTCAGGAATTCAGAAATCTTTTCCGCTTCCTTCAAATAGGTAATAAATCCTTTTTTTCTTTCGAGCGTTTTGCTTTTTAATCCGAATGAGTTCATCAACTCACACAAAGAATCATTATGCTCTTTATATAAAGACGATATTTCTAAGTGATACGAGGAAGTCTCAGGATTATTAACTGATCCGCCTGCAAGAAATGCACCACGTAAATATGATCGTTTACAGCATTTCTTGTGGATTAATTCCTCGGATATATCATGGATAATCGTAAATCCATTTTCAATGATATTCAAGTCTGTAAGTACTTCCTTCGCTTTCTCAGAAAACCGTACAATATAGACATTATTCTTTTTCAGCTTCATCTTTTTACGAACAAGCAAATCAACCTGGAGATTATAAAGCTTCTTTAAAAACGTATAAATTCTCCGGGCAATCGCTGCATTTTCTGTTTGCACATCCACAATAAGATGACGATTGGAAAAGGATAAGGATCCGTTCATCCGGATTAGCGCAGATAGTTCTGACCGTGCGCAGCACTCTTTTACTTCTAAATTGGTTAGTTCTTTTTTTGTTTCCGACGCAAACGACATCCTTTTTTTACACCTCAATCCCTTTACAACTTACACTTTATTCTTTTCCTTTAATAAATTATAGATAATAGAAGCAACAACGACTGTATCATGTCTGACACGGTTATTTTGAATCGTTACTATATTATCCTTAATCACTTGCAGTCCCATTTGTTCAAGTCTGTTTATATCAAAGATAACCGGTTGGGCATACTCTTCTTTATATTTTAATTTTAAATGCGCAGGGATATCCTCTTTATTGACTAGGATTGTATCCATACATGACTCACCTAAATGCTCATTTATTACTTTCAAATGGTCACTTGCTGTATAATTCAGGGTTTCCCCAGCTTGAGTCATTAAGTTACAAATATATACCTTGGATGCTTTGGAATTTGCAATTTCAGCTGCAATTGTAGGCACAACCAAATTAGGTAATATACTTGTATAAAGGCTTCCCGGCCCCATCAAAATTAAATCTGCCTGTCTGATGGCCTGAATGGTTTCATGAGGAGGCTGAATATGCTCAGGACTGAGGAATACCCGCTTTATGCGCTTCCCGGAGTACGGAATTTTTGATTCACCGGAAACAACCGTCCCATCCTCGAGTTCTGCATGCAGGATTACGCTCTGGTTAGCAGAGGGCAAAACCTGTCCTCTTACATTTAAAACCTTACTCATCTCCTGAATAGCATGTACAAAGTCACCCGTAATAGAGGTCATCGCAGCAAGAATTAAATTCCCTAGCGCATGACCTGATAATTGTTCAGAGCCTGTAAATCGATGCTGAAACATTTGCTCAATTAATGGCTCTACATCAGACATAGCTGCTAAAACATTCCGTATATCACCAGGAGAAGGGATGTCCAGTTCCTCTCTCAGTCTGCCAGAACTGCCACCATCATCCGCAACGGTCACTATAGCGGTAATGTCGAGGGGATATGCCTTCAGCCCTCTTAATAGGACTGGAAGGCCCGATCCACCACCTATGATGACCACTTTAGGTTGTGCTGATATGGATGTCATCTGTGCGTACCTTCCTTTTATCAATATCACGATGCGTTACACTCGTATGGTACTCATTGTTATACCGTTTACCCAGATATTCAGCTAAAGTTACGGAACGATGCTGGCCTCCAGTACATCCCACAGCGATAATTAACTGGGCTTTCCCCTCACGTTTATATTGAGGAATCATAAAATCAAGTAAATCCGTCCATTTTTCAATAAATTTCTGGGTTTCACTCCATTTCATTACGTAAGAAGAAACCTCTTCATCCAGTCCAGTTTGCGGACGCATATTTTCTATATAAAACGGATTAGGCAGGAATCTTACATCAAAAACTAAATCTGCATCGATAGGGATCCCATGTTTGAAACCAAATGACATGATATTAATTGAGAACTCTACCCGTTGATTTACGGAGAACTGTTTGGCAATTTTCTCACGCAGCTCTTTTGGCTTAAAATTTGATGTGTTATAAATCGTTTGAGCACGTCCTTTTAATTCCTCAAGCAAATCTCGTTCAAGTCTAATCCCTTCCAACGGCGATCCTGATGGAGCCAATGGATGAGTACGTCTTGTTTCCTTATATCTTCTTACTAAAACGGAGTCATCCGCATCCAGGAATAAAATTTCAGGAACAAACTTGGAGGATTCATTAAGATCATCCAAGGCTTTGAATAAGTGTTCAAAAAATTCCCTGCCTCGTAAGTCCATTACTAATGCTACCTTATTCATTTTCTTTCCTGAATTGTTCATAAGCTCCATGAATTTAGGAAGAAGCGTAGGGGGAAGGTTATCCACACAGTAGAAGCCCAGATCCTCAAAGCTCTGTATTGCAACTGTCTTACCGGCACCTGACATACCCGTAATAATGACCAACCGATTCTCTGATGCTGCAGTTTCTATTTTTTTCTCTTCCATTAGTTATTCCCCGTTTCTTTCAAGCTTGTAATCGAGTAGTATGAAATCTTCTGTATATTTAAATGTACCTATTAGTATTCCTTGTCCATTCATCATATGATCCAATATTTTGCGATCTCCCTCTGCCATTGGCAATGCCAGAATATCGTTTAAAGGATGCCATTTCAGAATCCCTTCCTCATTCTCCTGATATGCTTCTCCCTCAAATGCGTAGGCACGAAAAGAAAAAAGCATCCATTCATGAACAATTTGGTCATCTTTCATATTAACCATGGTGAAAATGCCTTTTAACTCAGGACGCTCGATTTTCAAATTGGTTTCTTCATAGAATTCACGCATGACAGAGTCATGTATGGATTCTCCAGATTCCATTTTGCCGCCGGGCGCTACCCACCAATTTCTTCTGGGCTTCTGAAGCATAAGGGCCTTGCCATCTGCCATTAACATACAATTGGTTACTCTTTGCAAACTATTTCACCTCAGTTGCTACAGCACAAATTAGATAGACTTCTCTTTATTATACTATTTTAGATGTGCATGAACAATGTACGTTAATCATCATAATTTTTTCAAGTCATCCCTATATTTTTCGACAAACAACAAAAAAAAGCGGCATAGGTTTTATAACCTATGCCAAAAAAATATATAAAAGGGGGTCAATTTCTTATTTTTATTCTACCCCAAATGTATTGCACTTTGATTACAGCTACATTAATTAATAATGACTTTAATGTAAATTTTTTACTCATCCTTCAAGCTATTTTATTTTGCTTGTGCTTTTAATTGCTCCATCAACTCTTCAACATAATGCTGTGCGGATTGAGCAGCTATACTGCCATCACCTGTTGCCGTAACAATTTGTCGTAAATTCTTTTCACGAACATCTCCGGCTGCAAAAATACCAGGAATTTTTGTTTCCATGCGATCATTGGTTTCGATATAACCAGCTTGATTCGTAATTCCGATAGTTTGGAATGGTTTTGTTAACGGCAGCATTCCAATATAAATGAATACGCCATCTGCCGGATACTCGCGCTCAGTACCATCAACAGTGGATATCAATGTTACACTGCCAACCTTACCATCTTTCTCATTAATGCTTTTTAACGTTGTATTCCAAATAAAATCTACCTTTTCATTCTCAAAGGCACGCTGCTGCAGAATTTTTTGAGCACGAAGTTCATCCCTGCGGTGTACAATCGTTACTTTAGAAGCAAAGCGAGTTAAGTACACACCTTCTTCAACAGCAGAATCTCCTCCGCCAATCACGAAAAGTTCTTTGTTCTTAAAGAAAGCTCCGTCACAAACTGCACAATAGGAAACACCGCGACCACCTAGCTCTTTTTCACCTGGTACGCCGATTTTCTTATATTCAGCACCAGTAGCAATAATAATAGTACGCGTTTTATATTGCTTAGAACCAGCATCAATGGTTTTATATTCTTTTCCATCAATAATTTGTTTTACTTCACCATAAGCATATTCTGCTCCAAATTTTTTCGCATGCTCGAACATTTTAGTTGATAAATCTGGTCCAAGAATGGTTTCATATCCTGGATAGTTTTCAACCTCTTCCGTATTCGCCATTTGCCCGCCCGGAATGCCACGTTCAAGCATTAATGTCGAAAGATTGGCTCTTGACGTATATACAGCTGCTGTCATACCCGCCGGTCCGGCTCCAATAATAATTACATCATAAATTTTTTCCTCAGACATTATGAATCACTCCTTCTTACGATAGAACTCGAAGCCTCTCACATTCATTTCATTTCTCGTCTTATCCTCGAACTAATCGTATTAAACTATACATATTAGGTCCAAAAATTTGCTCATTGCAACAATTCGGCTACAAGCTTTACATACTTAGAAAGTGTCGAGTTAGATATTCCATATCGTTCCGCCACTGTTTTTTGAGATTCTTTTTCACCGCGCAGCTTGTGCCATTCGTAATCAATAGCAGCTGCCCAGGCAAGTGGATTTGAGAACCGTATACCATTCTCTTTTCCTTCTGCATATACAGAAAACCAGAGAAAATAAAGGCCGGACTCAATCAATTTTACCGGCTGATAAAACCTATATAACGTGTCTGCTACCTCTGCCGCAAAAAATTGACGGTTATCGGATAGCTCGATGCTATTTTTATATTCTCGTTCCATCGCTGTGAAACGTTTATTAGTTTCGTAAGAGGGATGAGTTTTAATTTGATTAAATTCCCCCGAATGACTCGCTAAAAAGAGACCAAACAATCTCTCCTCCAGATACTCACTTTCCAACTTTTTAATGATGGAAGGCGCATGCTCTTCAAATCCAGATTCCTCATCTTCAGTCATTTCGCCCCAAGGCTCAAGTCCCTCTTTATCAGGACTGTATTCAACCACTTTAGCCCAGGCATTTTCAGCAACTCTCTTTTGCCCGATTTGATGGGCAGATTTACTGAGCCAATAATAGAAGGTTCCGTCCCCTTCATAACCCTTTTTCTGCAGCTGGCGAAGCCAGATATAAGCTTCCTCATAATAACCAGTCAGCGCAAAGGTCGCTCCTAATTTTAACCGGTGTTCATCAAGAATAGGTCTGACTTTTTTTAGGACAGCGAAAACCTCATCAAGCTTATCCTGCTCCATCTGATAATGGTAAAAGACCATTCCATTGCACAGAGCATGCAGATTGCCAGGGTTCTTCTCAAGGACTCGATCGAGCGTCTCAAAAGCTTTCTCTGTTTTACCTACATAGAAATAAGCCAGTGCCAAATTATTATAAGCCGACCAAAATTCAGGATATAAATCGATTAATTCTTCAATTTTTTCAACGGCTTTCACAAAATTACCCGCTTCAAGCAACTCACGTGCCGCCTCTTGGCGCATCATTAAATCATCCTGAACTTCCAAGGTCTCTTCTGTTTCATCCGTCTCAAATGTGATTAAATCCAGCAAATCTTCTGCATCCTCACTGAATTCACCAAACTGATCTTTATTTAAATATTCGTTAGCATGCTTATAGGCCTCTTTAAATAAACCCATATGAGCAAAATTATTAGCCAGGAAATAATGGCACTCCGTCATAAACGGATCCAACTCCTGAAGAATATTCTCAAGCAGCTGATTCGAAAACTGATATTCACCTAATTCCGTACAAATCACAGCCAGCTGGCAAGCAATCATCGGCTCACCCGGTTCCAGCTGCAACGCACGGTTCATATATTTCTTAGCTCTATATAATTCCCTTCGCTGGAAAGCTTTTATTCCCTTTGTAAAATAGAACTCTCCCGTGGGGTTAAACGAAACAACTTTTGCCTTATTAGTCAAATTAAAATTATTCCCCATCTAGTCCTCCAAGCACATATACTTTAACCCTACAATTATACCATATTAAGAGAATTATAGAAAGAAAAGCGGAAGGGCCTTGCCCAGGAGCGAGGAGCATAAGACCAGAGGCTCGGAGGGGGATGTTTTCCCCCGTAGAGGCTATGCTTATGTCCCGAGCTCCTAGGCCCTGACGCTGGATCAGATGAAAAGCGGAGGCGACTGGTCAGCTGCGACAGCATAAGGAGAGGCGATCTTCTCCACCTCCCACCTGCCTTTCACCCAACTATCACCCACCTTTATCCGGGACATCCCCCTGGCATAACCACTACATACCAACACTCCCCCCTGCCACCTTCATCAAACAAAAAAACTCAAAAGGATATCATTCATCCTTTTGAGTCAGTTTCTTCATCATTCTGTTTAGTAAGATGGCGTTCACGGAGGTTTTTTTGAATTTCAGAGAATGGGAGATTTTGTTCTTTTAAGAGGACAAGGACATGAAAGAATAAATCGGATACTTCCCATTTTAATTCTTCTAGGTCGCGGTTTTTGGCAGCGATGATGACTTCGGCTGCTTCTTCTCCCACCTTTTTAAGAATCTTGTCTACCCCTTCTTCAAATAAATACGTTGTATAGGAGCCTTCGGGACGCTCTGCTTCCCGTTTAGCAATGATTTTCTCCAAATCATACATAAAATCCTTTGCTTCATCTGCCGGCTGAATTAAATTAATATCATCAGCCTGATAGAGCGATTCCGTAAAGCAGCTTACCGTGCCGTTATGACAGGCTGGGCCTGCTGGTTGAACCAATACTACTAATGCATCCTGATCGCAATCATAGCGGATTTCCCGTACGGCTTGAGTGTTTTTGCTTGTTTCCCCTTTATGCCAAAGCTCCTGGCGGGAACGACTGTAAAACCAGGTTTCTCCCGTTTGAATCGTTTTCTCCAATGATTCCTTATTCATATAAGCCAGTGTCAGGACTTCCTTCGTTTCTCCATCCTGAACAATGGCCGGCACTAATCCGTTCGTATCAAATCGTATATTCTCTATATTCATCTCACAAGCACTCCTTGTTCTCGCAGTCTACGTTTAACTTCCTGTACGCTTGTCTCTTTGTAATGAAAAATGGAAGCAGCCAGTGCTGCGTCTGCTTTTCCTTCTGTAAACACCTCAGCAAAATCTTCCTTACTTCCCGCTCCACCGGACGCAATCACCGGGACTGTAACAGCCTCACTGATCGCCTTGGTCAGTTCAATATGGAATCCGCTTTTTTCCCCGTCACAGTCCATACTCGTTAGTAATATTTCACCGGCACCGAGCGCAACGGCTTGCTTAGCCCAATCAATAGCATTTAATTCGGTAGCTTTACGGCCGCCATGTGTATAAACTCGAAAGCCGTTCATCTCCGCATCATACTTTGCATCAATAGCAAGAACGATACACTGATTCCCAAAATAGCTGGCTCCCTCTGCAATCAGCTCCGGCCGAAGCACTGCCGCCGTGTTTACAGATACCTTATCCGCTCCGGCACGCAGAATGGTCCTCATATCAGCAACTGAGTTAATCCCTCCACCAACTGTAAATGGGATACTCAGGACAGTCGCCGCTTCCCGAACCACTTCCACCATCGTCTTTCTTCCTTCATGGGACGCTGAAATATCAAGGAATACTAGCTCATCTGCTCCTTGGTCATCATACATTTTCGCCAATTCAACTGGATCACCTGCATCCTGAAGCCCAAGGAACTGAATCCCTTTCACGACACGGCCCTCTTTTACATCTAAACAGGGAATAATTCGTTTCGTAATCATAAGGATTCAACCGCCTTCGCTAGGGCCTGCGGCAATGTAAAGCGATTTTCATAAAGTGCCTTCCCGATGATGACTCCTTCAATTCCATCCGCTTGATAGGCCTGTAAAGCAGCGATATCCTCAAGCTGACTCATTCCTCCTGATGCGATGACATTCTTTCCGGTTGCGCGCGCAAGTTCAGCTGTTGCCTCTACACTGGGACCATTAAGCATCCCGTCATTGGCGATATCCGTAAAAATGAACCATTCTGCCCCTTTATCGGCAAAATACTTGCCTAAGTCAACGACAGTCCATTCACTTGTTTTCAGCCAGCCATCAGTCGCCACCTTACCGCTTTTACCATCCAGTCCTATAGCAACTTTCCCCGGATATTGCTGAATCATCCGTGTGGCAAATTCCGGTTCTCTTACAGCCACACTGCCAAGAATGACACGCGATATACCATTCTCCAAGTAACGGGCTACCTGCTCCTCATTGCGAATCCCGCCTCCGACTTGAATGGATACGCTCTTTAATTCCCGGGCTGCCTTTAGTACGTGTTCCTCATTAACTGGATTTCCCTCTTTGGCACCGTCTAAATCGACCATATGAATCCATTTGGCTCCTAAATCAGAAAAGGACTTGGCCATTTCAAATGGAGAATCTCCATAAACCGTTTCCTGCCCATAATCTCCCTGCAGAAGACGGACACATTTACCGCCTCTCATATCAATTGCCGGATAGATTGTAAAATTAGTCCCCATCACTTATCCCCCGCCTTCTCTATTACCAGATTCACGAAGTTCCCGAGCAAACCTTTTCCCATCTGTCCACTTTTTTCAGGGTGAAATTGCATTCCCATCACATTCCCTTTTCCTACAATTCCGGGTACCTCGACATCATACATTGCTGTTGCGATTAATTCCGCTGAGTCCTTTATTTGTGCATAATAGGAATGGACAAAGTAGACATAATCCTCTTCCAATCCTTCAATTAAAGGATTCACATTCTTAAATTGCAGTTTATTCCATCCCATATGAGGAACTTTATAGGTTTTACCGGTTTGATCAATCCCCGTAAATTTCGCAATATGTCCTTCCAAGAAACATAGCCCCTCGGAAAACCCGTGTTCATCACTGCTCTCGAACAATAGCTGCATTCCAAGGCAAATGCCGAGCAGGGGCTTACCACTTTCGACATACTCCTTTAAAAATACGTCCAATTTCTGCTCTTTTAATGCAGTTATTGCATCCCGAAAAGCACCCACGCCGGGTAAGATTAACCCATCACAGCCGGCCAATACAGTCGGATCACCGCTTATCACAGGATCCGCTCCCAGCCTGTCTAATGCGTTATAAACGCTGAATAAGTTTCCCATCCCGTAATCAACGATTCCAATCAAGACTGCCACCCCTCTCCACTTACAGCATCCCTTTTGTAGATGGAATTCCTTTCACCCTTGGATCGTGTGATGTCGCTTCATCAAGCGCACGTCCAAGCGCTTTAAAAATGGCTTCAACAATATGATGGGAATTGCGGCCATAATGGACGACGACATGAAGATTCATCTTCGCCTCAATCGCAAGCTTCCACAGGAATTCATGTACAAGCTCTGTATCAAAGGATCCAATCATCGGTGCCGGAATGTCTGCTCTAAATTCAAGATGCGGCCGATTGCTCAAATCAACAACGACCTGTGCCAGTGCTTCATCCATCGGAACAAAGGCATTTCCATATCGCTTAATCCCTCTTTTATCTCCAAGCGCCTGACTCAACGCCTGCCCTAAACAAATACCAATATCCTCTGTTGTGTGATGCCCATCCACTTCTATATCCCCATCCGCATCTACTCGTAAATCAAAATGGCCGTGCTTCGCAAATAGATCCAGCATATGCGAGAGAAAAGGCACACCTGTTGAAAGCTCCGTCTTACCTTCACCGTCAAGGCCTAAAGCAAGCTTAATTTTCGTTTCGTTCGTTCTTCTATATATTTCGGCTGTACGTTTCATTGACCTTCCTCCTTCGAAATAAATCGCGATTCCACGGCCCGCGCATGAGCCTCTAATCCTTCTAATCTAGCAAAAGCAGCGATTTTAGATGCATTAGCCTCAAAATCCTGTTGACTGTACATAATTAAGCTCGTTTTCTTTTGAAAATCATCTACATTCAATGGGCTTGAAAAACGGGCTGTACCATTTGTAGGCAGCACATGATTGGGACCTGCAAAATAATCGCCAACCGGCTCAGAACTATATTTACCGATAAAAATAGCACCTGCATGCCGAATTGCGCCCGCCACATTCATCGCATCCGCTGTTTGAATTTCCAAATGTTCAGGGGCCAGCTCATTTACAGCCTCAATCGCCTCTTCCAATGTGTTTGCTACGTATATACCGCCAAAATTATTCCAGGCAGCGAGCGCAATCTCTTTACGCGGTAACACGGCCAATTGTTTCTCCACTTCCACTTTGACCTGGCTCGCCAATCTTCGGCTCGTGGTAATCAGCACACTGCATGCCCGTTCATCATGTTCAGCCTGTGATAGCAAATCTGCCGCAACATGCCGAGCCTCTGCCGTTTCATCAGCAAGCACCGTAATCTCACTAGGACCGGCAATCATATCAATATCCACATCCCCATATACTTCCCTTTTGGCAAGCGCGACGTAAATATTACCCGGTCCTGTAATTTTATCTACTTTTCCGATTGATTCTGTTCCATAGGCAAGAGCTCCGATTGCTTGGGCACCGCCTACCTTATAAATTTCAGTGATGCCTGCAATATGCGCGGCAGCAAGCACGGAGTCAGGTAATCTCCCGTCTATTCCCGGCGGCGAAACCATGACAATCCGCTTTACACCGGCCACTTTAGCCGGGATGGCATTCATTAATACGGAGGATGGGTAGGCGGCCGTACCGCCTGGAACATAGATGCCGGCTGAATCCAGCGGAGTAAGCCTTAAACCAAGCATAGTTCCCGTCACGGACATGTCTATCCATGAATTTTGCACTTGTTTTTCATGATAGCTTCGAAGATTTGAAGCAGCTTCAGTCATGATTGAAATCATCTCTTGCGGCATGTTGGCGATTGCTTTTTCCATTTCATCGTTTGTTACTTTAAGAGAATCCATCTCTGTTTGGTCAAACTTTTTTGTATAAAAAAATAAAGCCTGATCTCCGCGTTCCTTTACATCCTGCAGGATTTGTTGGACAACCTTCCTTTGAGCATCGGATCCGCCATCCACCGTACGTTTCAACGATAATCCACTCGTTAACGATTTAATTTCCATGCCTTCTCCCTCCAATTATTCCTTCGGCTGCAAAACCTTCCCCAGTCGAGTTACCATTTCAGCGATTTCTTTTTCCTTCATTCGATAACTTACCGGATTTGCAATAAATCGTGATGTCACATTTTGGATTGCTGCATACTCTACCAGTCCATTCTCACGTAAAGTTTGTCCGGTCGATACAATATCAACGATTCGATCAGCAAGGCCTATCATGGGAGCCAGCTCAATGGACCCGTTTAACTTAATAATTTCAACCTGTTCACCCTGCTCACGAAAATATTGGGAAGCGATATTTGGGTATTTACTGGCAATCTTCGGAGCAATCTTGTTCATTTCTGTATTCGGCATGCCTGCCACTGCTAAATGGCATTCACTTATTTCTAAATCCAACAATTCATACACATCACGTGCTTCTTCCATCAGAACGTCTTTACCGGCAATCCCTACATCAGCCACACCATGCTCGACATAAGTGGGAACATCCATTGGTTTAGCCAGGATAAAACGAAGATTTTCATTCTCTACATGAATGATCAATTTTCTAGTATCGTCAAAATCAGGAGGAATCTGATAATCTGCTTTTCTTAATAATTCCACTGCTTCATCCAAAATCCGTCCCTTTGGCATGGCAATCGTTAATTGTTCCATTATCCCTCTCCCCCTGATCCATCTGTCATGTCAATCATAAATTCAATATTCAGAAAATGATTTGTAAATGTATTTACATCCTTTATTCCATTCACATTTTGTAAAACCACGCGCATGCCGGATTGTCGCAGCTCCGTTGCCCGGCTTATCGCTTTCTGTTGCTGTACAGGGTGATAAATGATGCAAAGGGGCGGCTCTTCTTCAACTCCTGAATCGAGCGCCTCCAGTATACGGTCTAAACGTAAACCAAATCCTGTGGCAGGAGCATCTGTCCCGAACTGTTTATATAGCTCGTTGTATCTTCCTCCATTTCCAAGTGGAAAGCCTACATTTTCCCCAGATACTTCAAACAAAATACCTGTATAATAATCCATATGGCTGACAAGTGATAAATCATACGTAATCATTTCTGTATGATCTGTTAAAAGAAGGATATCGGCCAATTTTTTCAACTCTTTAACCGCATGCTGACCAAGCTGCCCATTTGTCAGTTTTTCAGCCATTTCCAGAATCTCGCGGCCCCCTTTTAAATAAAGAAGCTGAAACAGAGTCTCTTTATCCTTTAATGAGATTGGCAATTGATTCACATACTGTTTAAAACCAACATAGTTTTTTTCAAACAGAAATTTCCTCATAATCCCTGCAGTTTCTGCGCAACCGCCAAAATGAAGGAGTAAATCCTGTACAAAGCCAATATGACCAAGCGTAATATGGAATCTTTCCAAACCAGCACATTTTAAAACATCAGACAGAAGACAAAGCACTTCAGCATCAGCCGAAAGGGTACGATCCCCTATCAATTCAATCCCAAATTGCTCAAATTCTGCTGGACGTCCTCCCTCTTTTTCCTGTGCTCTGAACACATTTGCACTATAGGCGAGCCGCTCGGGATTCCCTTCCTTCAATAGATGGGAAGAAGCAACCCTGGCAATAGGCGAGGTCATATCCGGTCGCAACACTAAACTATGACCATCTTTATCTAATAACTTGAATAAATGAACATCACGGATAGCAGATACCTTACCGACCGTCTCATAATATTCGAGTGATGAAGTTTCCAAAAAACCATATCCGTATTGAACCGTTTGATCCATCATCCTTTGTTTCATGGATTGTTTTATCTTATATAAATCCGGCAATGTGTCACGCATGCCCAAGGGCTTTTCAAACATAAATAAATCCGGCATAATTAACAGTCCTTTATTATAAGTTTTTAGAATACTTTAGTTCGCTAATATGCTAATATGATGAAGTTAAGTTAAAGTGTATCGTTCCTTCCAAATAACGTCAAGTGATATGGATATTCCTTTCCACCAATCTATCATTAGGCCTGCAAATTACACAATTAAAAACCCCGCTCTAATGAACGGGGTTCCTCTTTTACCGAAAGAAATCATCTTCCTTTATTCTAATTTTCATTTCTTCCGCACTATAGATGATTTTCATCGGATTACCTCCTACAAAGGCCCCTGCCGGAACATCCTTATGAACGAGGGTCCCTGCCGAAACAATCGCACCATCACCTATTTCAATTCCGGGCAACAGAGTAGAGTTGGCACCAATCAACACCTCATCACCAATAATTACACTCCCTAAACGGTATTCGTTTATTAAGTATTCGTGCGCGAGAATCGTTGTATTATAGCCAATCACCGAGTTACGTCCAACGGATATTTTTTCTGGAAACATAACGTCAAGCATAACCATTAAGGCGAAGGAGGTCTTCTGCCCAACCTTCATTCCTAAAAAAGTCCGATAAAGCCAATTTTTCATGCTTAAAAAAGGTGTATATCTCGCAAGCTGTATAACGATAAAATTCCGAACAACCTTCCAAAAGGGAACGGTTTTATAAACATACCAAAGGGAATTGCCATCACCTTTTACCGGATAACGCTTAGTTCTTCTCATTGCTTTACAATCGTTAAGAGATCGCGCATATTTTCAAGCATATAATCTGGCTTGAATTGCTCAAGATACTCTCTTCCCTTGATTGTCCAGGCAACGCCCGCTGTCTTCGTTCCAGCGTTTTTCCCAGCCAAAACATCATGGCTATTGTCTCCAACCATAATCGTTTCAGAAGGCTCAGATCCGATTAATTTCAACGCTAACTGGATTGGCTCCGGATCTGGCTTTGGCATTTGAACATCATCAAGTGTGACAACAACATCAAAAAAGGATTCAAGGCGGCCTTTAATCAAGCCCATCTTAACAGCATTGCGCATTTTAGTTGTCACAATACCGACTTTATATCCACTTTTTTTAAGTATTTCAATCGTCTCATATACACCTTCATATTCACGAACAAGTAAGTCATGATTGGCAAAATTGTGTTCACGGTAAAATGCAATCATCTCATCCTTACGCTCAGGATCCAATCCTCCAAAGGTTTCAGCCAGGGAGGGACCAATAAATTGGTAGACGTCCTCACGTGAATATTGGCCTGGATAGTAGTGATTAAATGTATGCAAAAATGAAGCAATAATTAGTTCATTCGTATCAATTAATGTTCCATCTAAATCAAATAGTAATGTTGTGATTTTCTGCTTCACGCTGTTCGTCCTTCCTCTTTCTTAATTCTACCTTTTTCCATATAAATGCAATTGTTACGGCTAAAAGAATGGCTGTCACCAAACGGATGAGCAGCAGGGGCAGAACTGGCACGCCAAGAGGGATAAAAATGACCGTATCCTCCACCACTGCATGGCAGGCGATTAGAAAGATAAAGGCGATCGTAATATCCTTTTTACTAACCCCATCTTCACGAACGGCATCAAGCATAACTCCCGCTCCATAAGCCAGACCAATGACCAAGCCCGCAACCAAAGTCATGGATGTGTTTTCTTTCATCCCCAGCATCCTAGTGATAGGCTTCATCCAGTCCGAAAATTTATTTAGCCAATTAAGATCCTTCATAATTTGGATAACTAGCATCAATGGAATAACGATCAATGCCAGCTTTAATGTTCCATAGGCTGCTTTTTCCAATGCCAGCAATAACACAGGTATGAGGCCTGATACCACTTCCTCATTGCCGCTGATTCCATAATATATTCTCTCTGATCCGCCCTGCCATACTAAATGAATGACAATGGCTGATAATAGCGCGAGTCCAATACGTGTGAGCAGGACAACCCATAGTTTAACTCCTACCTTTAGCGCAACACCGGTTTCAATAAAGAGATTATGGGAAAAGGAAAGCATTACGGCAATAATAAATACTTCTTTAACAGTTAAAGAATCGAGTGCCAATATGCCCCCAATCCCGGCATAGAGATTCAAAAAGTTCCCGAGTACCAACGGAATTGCTGCGTCTCCCGGAAGTCCAATCAGTCCCATGGCAGGACTTATCAAATCAATGATCCAAGGTAATACCGGTGTATATTGCAAGATGGATATTAAAAATGTAACGGGAAAAATAATCTTCCCGAGCATCCACGTAGTTCTTAACCCAGTCATTATCCCTTTTGATATGGTATCTTTTTTCATAAATTCCACCCCTTTAGCTGTTCACGATGTACAACCTGCAATCTGAAATTCTAAAGATGTGGTTATGAGCAATGGACATCATATGTCTAAATATTTTTTCTCTGAATATCCCATTTTCCGTCTTACAACAAGCAGGATTATTCCACCAATAATCAATGAAAGCGATAAGACCTGCGCCATTCGGAATTCACCAAACAGCATGAGGCTATCTGTTCGCATCCCCTCTATAAAGTAGCGGCCGATGGAATACCAAATTACGTATGTCAGGAACATTTCACCCTGACGCAGATTAACTCTTCTTAACAGAAGCAATAAACCAAATCCAAGGAAATTCCAAAGGGATTCGTACAAGAAAGTCGGGTGGTGGTAAGCACCATTGATAAACATTTGATCAATGATGAAGTCGGGCAACATTAAATTCTCAAGAAATTGGCGGCTAACCACATCACCATATGCTTCCTGGTTAATGAAGTTACCCCATCTGCCAATACCCTGCGCGAGAATAAGAGATGGCGCTGCAATATCAGCAATTTTCCAGAAGGATATATTTCTGGAGCGAGCAAAGAAAATGGTTGTAATGACGGCCCCAATCAAGGCTCCATGAATGGCAATTCCGCCATTCCATATTTTATAAATATCGCCGAGGTGATCTTTATAATAGGACCACTCAAAAATAACATAGTAAATACGTGCACTGATAATAGAGATTGGAACTGCATAGATCAACAGGTCAACAAACAAATCTTTGTCCAACCCACGGCGTTTTGACTCACGCATGGCAAGCCAAAGCCCAATAAAGACACCCATTCCAATAATAATTCCATACCAGTAAATCTGGATGGAACCGATATGTATGGCAACACGGTCTATCGTATTCATCTACCCTAACACCTACTCTAATTATTTTTCTTTTTCAATTGCTTCATTCAATTTTTCGGTAAATTGCTGAGCTGTATTAACGCCCATTCGTTTCAGACGGAAATTCATAGCCGCCACTTCAATAATAACCGCAATATTTCGGCCCGGCCGAACTGGTATATTCATTCTGGTGATATCCGTATCAATAATTCGTACCTTTTCTTCTTCCAAACCAAGTCTATCGTAATTCTTCTGCTGATCCCATAGCTCCAGATTGATGACAAGGGAGATTCTTTTATGGCTTCTGACTGCTCCCGCACCAAACAAAGTCATCACATTAATGATGCCTACGCCTCTAATTTCCAAAAGGTGCTCGATCAATTCAGGTGAATTTCCGACCAGTGTGTCGTCATCTTCCTGGCGAATTTCCACACAATCATCGGCAACTAAACGATGTCCTCTTTTTACAAGTTCAAGCGCAGTCTCACTTTTTCCGACTCCGCTCTTTCCGGTAATCATGACACCTACGCCATATATATCTACCAAAACGCCGTGAACAGCAGTCGTTGGAGCAAGCTTGCTTTCAAGGAAATTAGTCAGTCGGCTGGAAAACCGGGTCGTTTTCATCGATGTTCTTAAAACCGGTACAGAAACGCTTTCAGAAGCCATCAATAATTCCTTCGGCACCTCTAAATCACGCGTGATAACGATACAAGGTGTAATATCACTGCATAGCATTTGCATTCTTGAAATTCTTTCTTCATCATTTAACTTAGAGAAAAACGATAATTCTGTCATCCCAAGGATTTGAATACGGTCAGCAGGGTAATAATCGAAATAACCTGCAATTTCTAAACCAGGTCTTGAAAGATCGCTCGTAGTGATAGGTCTATTTACACCTTCTTCACCACAAACCAGTTCAAGCTGGAATTCATCAATGAGGTCGATTGTTTTAACTTTTGCCAAAAAATTCACTCCCTGATCTAGTGATTATTAAATTTGTGCTTTCATTTTATCATTATTTCCTACATAACCATACAATTACAATAATATAATTCTGGTTTTTCTAAAAAGTTAAAAGTACCATAAGGATAGGACAACTTACCTGGGGGTTTAAGAGAAATGACACTACTGATACAAAACGCAACGATATATCAAGAGAACACCATCCTGCAAAACGGATATATTTTAATTAAAGATAATCAAATTAAAGAAGTGGGTCTTATGGAAAACTCACCACAGCACGCTGATGAAATTATCACTCTTAAAGAGGGACAGCTAGTTCTGCCGGGTTTCATTGATATCCACATTCATGGCGCGGCCGGGGCTGATGCCATGGATTCTACAGAAGAAGCACTTAGAGTCATGGCAAAAGAGCTGCCTAAAGAGGGAACCACATCTTTTCTTGCAACAACAATGACACAGGATCCTGCCAATATAAATAAAGCGTTAAAAGCTATCTATAGCTTTAGGATTAACGGAAATCCTGCCGGAGAAACTGAAATGCTGGGCGTACATTTAGAAGGTCCATTCATCAGTCCATCAAAAGCAGGAGCACAACCATTGCATCATATCAAGAATGCCGACGTTGATATATTTAAGGAGTGGAATGAATCATCAGGTAATGCAATCAAACTGGTCACTCTTGCTCCGGAACAGCCTGGTGCAAAGGAATTAATTAAACACCTGCGCGCTTCAAATATCATCTGCTCCATGGGTCATACTAATGCCACATACGAACAGGCATCAGAGGCGATTGAACACGGAATATCGAATGCTACACATTTATTTAATCAAATGACCGGCTTACACCATCGTGACATAGGTGCCGCTGGAGCAGCTTTGCTGCATGATCAGGTATTCGTGGAGATGATTGCGGATGGAATTCACATATCACCTGAAATGATAAAGCTTGCTCTCAAGGTTAAAGGCACAGAAAAGGCCATTCTTATTACGGATGCCATGCGGGCAAAAGGAATGGCGGATGGACAATATGATCTTGGCGGACAGGAAGTAACCGTTACAGGTGATGAAGCGCGTCTTGCAGATGGTACTTTGGCAGGCAGTATTCTCAAAATGAACGATGCCATAAAAAATGTATGTCATTTTACCGGATATTCATTGCAAGAAGTTGTCCAAATGGCTTCTGTTAATCCAGCTAAACAGCTTAATATTTATGATCAAAAAGGAAGCATTGCTGTTGGGAAAGACGCAGATCTTGTGATTATGGATACAAACTTTAATGTATCCATGACAATCTGCCGTGGTAAAATAGCTTACAGAGGTGAAGAGCAATGAATCAAACAACTATGAGGATTATTAAAGCAGACAATTATGATGAAATGAGCCAAATTGCAGCAGAAATTTTCATCAGCAAAATCAAGCAAAAACCGGATGCAGTCCTTGGACTCGCTACCGGAAGCACCCCACTCGGTCTCTATAAAAATCTTATAGAGGATCACCAGAAAAATGGAACAAGCTATCAGCAAATCCATACCGTAAACCTGGATGAATATATAGGGCTTTCAAAAGATAATCCAAACAGCTATCACTCCTATATGATGAATAATCTATTCAAATACTTGGACATTCCACAAAATCATATTCATCTTCCACATGGGGATGCAGAGGACCTTATGCAGGAATGTGAGCGATATGAAACGGCGATAAATAATCTTGGTAATGTAGAGCTTCAGGTATTAGGAATCGGAAAAAATGGTCACATTGGCTTCAATGAACCTGGAACTCCATTTTCCAGTAAGACACATATCATTGAATTAAAAGAAAGCACTCGACAAGCTAATGCCCGCTTCTTTAATCATCTGGATGAGGTTCCAAAACAAGCGATCACAATGGGGATTTCTACAATTATGAAAAGCAAAGAGATTATACTGCTCTCTTCTGGTGAAGCAAAGGCAGAAGCAACCTACAAACTGATTCACGGTGATTTAACAGAACAATTACCAGCAAGTATTCTAAAGCAGCATCCGGCTGTAACCGTAATCGTAGATAAAGAAGCAGCTTCTATGCTCGATTAATCATTGGCTTTCCACATTCTATGGAGTGCTATAACGCATATTAGATGAAGCCATTACATACATTCTGACAGCCATGAAGCTGACTGAGATAAAATATCCATTTTAATCAAGAGATCCTGTCCTTTTAATTTAAAACGATGACCATAGATGGGCCATTTAGATGGCTTGCCTCATATTATGGTAGTAAAAGGACAGGGGGCTTTTAAAGTTGAAGATTATGATTGATGCAGGCCATGGCTATAAAACACCTGGAAAGTCATCACCGGATGGAATGAAGGAATATGAATTTAATCGAAGTGTTGCTGAATATTTAAAGGATTTATTAACCAACTATCAAGTTAATACTTTCTTTGCCCATTCGGACATAGTAGATGTTCCTTTACAGGAAAGAACGAATCGTGCAAATTCTCTCCATGTAGATTTATATGTATCAATCCATGCCAATGCCGCCGTAAATCGAGGTTGGCATAAAGCAGAAGGAATTGAAACGTATATTCATACATCAGGGCCTAAAGAAGCCCTCTCTCTCGCTACAAAAATCCAGAATAAATTGATTGCCACCACCGGTTTACAAAATCGAGGAGTTAAAACGGCTGATTTTCATGTGCTGAGCGCAACAAAAATGACAGCTGTACTGGTTGAATGCGGGTTTATGACAAATGAAAAGGAAATAAAGCTGCTTAAAAGCGATCACTACCGAAAAAAATGTGCACAAGCAATTGCCGAATCTATCATCTCTCATTATTCATTGAAAAAGAAATTAAGCAATCCTGCCAAACAATCAGATCCAGAAAAAATACTGTACAAGGTTCAGTTAGGTGCCTTTTCAGACAAACAGAATGCAGCCAACTTAGCAACACAGCTAAAACGTCTTGGTTTTGAAACAACCATCATAACGGACAAGCAAGAATGCTAAAAAACATGAAGCCTAGTAAACAGGCTTCAGGTTCTTTATTTATCATCCATTACACTTTCCATAATCGTATTAACCAATGAAAGAATAATCGATACCAGGAATGTCAGCCAGAAGCCATTGATATCAAAGGCACTTCCCATTGCTGCATCCGTAATCATTAACACAATGGTATTAATGAAGAGCAGAAATATTCCTAGCGTAATGATCGTTATAGGTATCGTTAGGATGGTCACAATTGGTTTGACAATTACGTTAAAGATGGATAATACAATGGCTGCAATAATGGCTGCACCAAACCCGGTTACATGAACACCTTCAAATATCTGTGTCAGCAATACGAAAACGACTGCATTAACAAGTATTTTGGCTATCCATTTCATATGTCCATCTCCTTCACTTCTTCTCTCGGCATAAAACAGCTAAGAATCGTATAGGGAATAATCAGCATAAAGCTAGTTGGAATGAGCGCGATTATAAATAGGATACGCAAAAGCTTTGAACTCATACCAAAATATTGTGAGATTCCTCCAAGGACACCCGAAACAATCTTATCTGACCTTGAACGGACAAAACGCTTTTTTTCCTTCAAAATACCCCGCAGCTCCTTTTAATCCATTAACGTATTGATTAATGTTTGATTTTAATATTACCGGCTCTTGATTCGGCCAAAATATGAATGGATTCCTCATAATTACCCTCTGACTTGAATCGGAGCATCTTTTGGACCACATCACTTTTTTCCTCAATGATGTGAATACCCTTCAGGTCAATATTAAAACTGCCGAGATTGGATTTTAACTCCCCATCACATCCAGTATTTGCTGGGATTTGCAGATTAATACTTCCTGCCGACGCCTTAGCTCGGATCGTTTCTCCATAACGGCCGGTTTGTTCACATTGAATACTTCCATTAATCGTCTGGAAATCTCCTTTTCGGAAGCCTCCCTGGATTTGGATTGCACCATTCATCGTTTCGACTTCCAATTCGCCTACATCAAATCCTTTAAGATTGACAACACCATTGACCGTCTCAAATTCTGCTTCTCTTGCATTCAAATCCGTAAATTGAATTTGCCCATTACCCGTTTTGGTCATAACCGTATCGACTTTAACATTTTCACCGGTAATTGCTCCGTTAAATAGTCGAATTTTCAATTCCTCATAGCGATTGTCTGGCACACGAATGATTGCTTGTAATTTAATGGATTTGTCGTGTGCAGCAAATCGAAGTCTTCCTTCTTCAAGCGAATAAGTTACTTCTTTAAGCAGTTTTTCTCTCGCTTCAGTCGTATTTTCTGCCCTATACACCTTCGCCTGGCATTCAATCCTAATCTCGTCCTTATCCCATGGGAGGAACTGGACACTGCCGTTTGCCAGATCGACATCTATTTTACGCAAAGATACATGATCATGATGATAAATATGCTCGATATCAACCGCTGAGCCAAAATTAAGGTCAAAATCTACATCTTTTATCTTTTTAACAACATCGTCTACGATTCCTAATAGTTTATCCATTGTGGATGCAGACTTTTTGGATGGTGACCCCTTATATTCTGATTCACTTTGGTTTACAACCGTTGATAATTCACTGGTTTCTGTCCTTTGCTCATCTTCTTTAATCAGTTTGTCTTTCTTTTCAATTTGCTCAAGTAATAATAATGCTTCATCGGCGTTAAGTAAGCCTTCCTTCACCATTTCCAAAATTCTTTTTTTCTCTTGATTCATTCTTACCAGCTCCCTTTTCCATGGTATGTACCTATCAATCCTTTACTAGTTTAATACCCTGAATGACGTTCCAAATCATCACAATAAAGCTAATCAAACCGAAAAGAAACATAGCCAGTATAGCAGTATAGGGCAAGGCCGTTATTTCCGAACTCGAGGCAAGCTGAGTTAGAAATACAAAGAACACGATAATGCCCATGACTAATGGAAATAGATGTGAGATTAAAGCTCGTTTAGCATGCCCTTTTAGCTCAAAATCATCTACAGCTACGAAATAAATAACCGTAGGAAAGATGAAGCCTAAAAAGAAGAAACTGAAATAACATAGAGCAGCCAGAAATCGATTAGTTGTTGTCATAGATACAGACACCTCTCCTAATTGTACGTATAAATTGAAAGAAAGTTTCTTATATATCAACAATACCTTACAACAATTGGAAAATGGTAACTTTTCGATTATACCCTGGCCAGAAATCGTTAATCTATGAGTTTTCTAAAGGTGCACGGGCAAACGTATGAGTAAGTTCTCTGAAGCAAATACGCCGGATATGGATAAAAAGCAAGCCGTTTTATCTGGCGGCTTGCTTTTCCTTGATTTTATTATTCATACGGTCCTGATCACGTTCTAGAACGGGCTTTAAATATTTTCCTGTATAAGATTCAGGTGTCTCCGCTATAACCTCCGGTGTTCCGGTAGCCAAAATGGTTCCGCCTTTTTCTCCACCTTCAGGACCTAAATCAATTAAATAATCAGCTGCTTTAATGACATCTAAATTATGCTCAATGACAAGCACTGTATCGCCATTATCAACCAAGCGCTGCAATACTTCCAAGAGACGCGAGATATCATCAACATGAAGTCCTGTTGTCGGCTCATCCAAAATATAGAGTGAGCGGCCATTGGAGCGACGGTGTAATTCACTCGCCAGCTTAACCCTTTGCGCTTCTCCGCCGGATAGTGTTGTGGCAGGCTGACCCATCTTAATATATCCCAGACCAACATCATAAATGGTTTGGATCTTCCGTTTGATTTTCGGATGATTTTCAAAGAACTGAAGTGCTTCTTCTACTGTCATATCTAAAATATCAGAAATATTCTTCCCTTTATAGGTTACTTCCAATGTTTCCCGATTATACCGTTTTCCATGACAAACCTCACAAGGAACATAGACATCCGGAAGGAAATGCATTTCTATTCGGATGATTCCATCTCCACGGCATGCTTCACAGCGTCCGCCTTTAATATTGAAACTGAAACGGCCTTTCTTATATCCACGGACCTTCGCTTCATTTGTGGAAGCAAACACATCCCTGATATCATCAAACACACCTGTATAGGTTGCCGGATTGGATCGCGGCGTACGACCGATTGGTGATTGGTCAATATCAATCACTTTCTCCAGTTCCTCCACACCTTTTATCTCGCGGTGGTTTCCTGGTCTCGCTTTCGCCCTGTGCAGCTTTTGAGCTAATGATTTATGGAGAATTTCATTCACTAATGTACTTTTACCTGATCCGGATACTCCTGTAACAGCTACAAATGTCCCAAGCGGAAAAGATACATTTACATTTTTGAGATTATTCTCTTTAGCACCTTTAATCTGAATTAATCGTCCATCGCCCTTTCTGCGTTCCTGTGGCAAAGGAATGAATTTTTTCCCTGATAAATATTGGCCCGTTAAGGAATTAGAATCCTCCATCACTTCCTCCGGCGTACCTGCTGAGACAATCTCACCGCCGTGCGCTCCTGCTCCAGGACCGACATCAATCAAATAATCCGCTGCCAGCATCGTGTCCTCATCATGCTCCACCACAATAAGCGTATTCCCGATGTCACGCATACTTTTCAGCGTCGCAATCAATCGGTCATTATCACGTTGATGAAGACCAATTGAAGGTTCATCCAAAATGTATAAAACACCTGTTAAGCGCGAGCCGATTTGAGTAGCCAATCTGATTCGCTGTGCTTCTCCCCCTGAAAGTGTTCCGGCTGCTCGGTTTAATGTCAGATATTCCAAGCCAACATTATTCAAAAAGCCCAGCCTTTCTTTGATTTCCCTAAATATCAAACGGCCGATACTCATATCTTTCTCGGATAGATTCAAATTTTCAAAGAAATCGTTAGCATCTTTAATAGAGAGGGCCGTAATCTCGCCAATATGCTGTCCTGCTATTAATACCGCCATCGTTTCCTTCTTCAGACGATAGCCTTTACAGGTTGGACATGCCTGCTCGGCCATATATTTTTCCATCTGATCACGTGTATAATCTGAACTTGTTTCGTTAAACCGGCGTTCTACATTAGCCAATACGCCTTCAAATTCCACTCTGTTTTCCCGTATTTGCCCGAAATCATTCTCGTAACGGAAATAGATTTTCTCCCCATCCGAGCCATAAAGAATTTTATCAAGCTGGCTTTCCGGTATTTGAGAGACTGGAACATCCATATCTATACCATAGTGATTGCATACACATTCAAGTAATTTAGGATAATACTGAGAACTGGTAGGTTCCCATGGAGCGATTGCATGCTCCCTTAATGTTAATTCCGGGTCAGGAATTACGGCAGCCCGGTCAACTTTTACTTTAAAGCCCAGTCCATCACATGTTGGGCAGGCGCCAAATGGACTGTTGAACGAGAACATCCGAGGCTCCAATTCCCCAATTGAAAATCCACAATACGGACAGGCATGATGCTCACTGAAAAGCAACTCTTCCTCGCCTATTACATCAATGATAACTTTACCATCACCCAGACGGAGTGCAGATTCAATTGAATCAGCTAAGCGGGCATTGATTCCCTCTTTCACGACAACCCGGTCGATGACCACTTCAATCGTATGCTTTTTATTTTTATCCAGACGAATATCATCATCCAAATCATACATTTCTCCGTTTACACGGACACGGACATACCCTTGCTTTTTAATATCTTCAAGCATTTTGACATGGGTACCTTTTCTGCCTGTTACAACCGGAGACAGAATCTGCATTTTCGTGCGTTCTGGATAGGACAAGATTCTGTCTACCATTTGCTCAATTGTTTGAGATGTAATTTCAATCCCATGCACAGGACAGACTGGTTTGCCGACTCTGGCATACAATAAACGCATATAATCATAAATCTCTGTCACTGTCGCAACGGTTGAACGAGGATTGCGGCTTGTCGTCTTTTGGTCAATTGATATCGCTGGAGACAGCCCTTCAATCAAATCAACATCCGGTTTATCCATTTGGCCGAGGAACTGCCGGGCATATGCGGAAAGAGATTCCACATAGCGGCGCTGGCCCTCCGCATAGATTGTGTCAAAAGCCAGGGAGGACTTTCCGGAACCGGATAAACCCGTCAGTACAACCAGCTTATCCCGGGGGATTGTCACATCAATATCCTTAAGATTATTGGTCCTGGCCCCTTTAATTACAATTTTATCAAGTGCCATCCTATGTTCATCCTTCCACTTTTAACTCTAAAATTAAATCTCTAAGTTCGGCAGCACGTTCAAAATCAAGCGCTTTGGCTGCTTCCTTCATTTCTTTTTCCATATTTGCAATTACTTTTTGACGCTCTTTCTTGGAAAGTTTCTCGTATTTATTTGCAGCTTTTTCTTCTTCATCTTCCGTTATATGAGTGGCCCGAATGACATCGCGAATATCCTTCTGAATCGTCTTGGGAACGATGCCATGTTTCCTGTTATACTCTTCCTGAATCGCACGGCGCCTTTTAGTCTCTGAAATCGCTATTTCCATGGAATTCGTTATTTTATCTGCATACATAATAACATGACCGTTTGAATTACGGGCAGCACGGCCGACCGTTTGAATAAGAGACCGTTCTGAACGCAGGAATCCTTCTTTATCCGCATCAAGAATAGCTACGAGTGAGACCTCCGGAATATCAATCCCTTCACGCAGTAGATTTATTCCAATCAACACATCATATTTTCCAAGACGCAGATCTCTGATGATTTCGATTCGTTCGAGTGTTTTAATCTCAGAGTGTAAATATTGAACCTTGATGCCAAGCTCTTTTAAATAATCCGTTAAATCCTCAGACATTTTCTTAGTCAATGTAGTGATTAGGACACGCTCATCCCTTGTGATTCTCTCGTTAATTTCCCCTAACAAGTCATCAATTTGACCTTCAATCGGGCGAACATCAATAGTTGGATCCAGCAGTCCTGTTGGACGGATAATCTGTTCAACCATTTCCGGTGAATGCTCCTGTTCATAAGGCCCCGGTGTAGCAGATACATAAACAATCTGGTTGACATGTTCTTCAAACTCCTGAAATTGCAAAGGCCTATTATCCATTGCGGACGGCAAACGGAAACCATGATTGACAAGTACCTCTTTCCGGGCGCGGTCTCCATTATACATTCCGCGAACCTGCGGGACTGTAACATGGGATTCATCTATAACCATTAAAAAGTCTTTAGGGAAATAATCGATAAGGGTATAGGGGGTAGAGCCCGGCGGCCTTAAGGTCAGATGTCGGGAATAGTTCTCGATTCCTGAACAAAAGCCCATTTCTCTCATCATTTCAAGATCGTAACGGGTTCTTTGCTCCAACCGCTGTGCTTCGAGAAGCTTTCCTTCACCTCTTAAAAAGGTGAGCTGCTCTTCCAATTCCGTCTCAATATTTTGAATAGCAATCCTCATCTTTTCTTCTCTTGTAACGAAGTGGGATGCAGGGAAGATAGCTACATGATCTCTTTCGCCGATAATTTCTCCAGTCAGCGCATCCACCTCTCTGATCCGTTCCACTTCATCGCCGAAAAATTCAACACGTACACAGTGTTCATCCTTTGAGACTGGAAAAATCTCTACTACATCTCCTCTTACTCGAAATGCTCCGCGTTGAAAGTTAATATCATTTCGTTCATATTGAATGTCGACCAATTTACGTAATAGCTGATTCCGCTCCATTTCCATGCCAACTCGTATGGATAAAACCATTTCCCCGTATTCTTCTGGAGAACCCAAGCCATAAATACAGGACACACTGGCAATAATAATGACATCCTTCCGCTCAAATAATGCAGATGTTGCAGAGTGGCGCAGTTTATCTATCTCATCATTAATACTGGCGTCCTTTTCTATAAAGGTATCAGTCTGAGGTACATACGCTTCAGGCTGATAGTAGTCATAGTAACTGACAAAATACTCGACTGCATTATTCGGAAAGAACTCTTTAAATTCACTGTACAGCTGTCCAGCAAGCGTCTTATTATGAGCAATGATAAGGGTGGGCTTATTAGTCTCTTTTATCACGTTTGAAATCGTGAATGTTTTTCCGGTTCCAGTAGCGCCAAGCAGCGTTTGATGCTTAACGCCATTATTAATTCCATTCACTAGCTCTTTAATTGCAGTTGGCTGGTCTCCTTGAGGAGTATACTTGGAAACCAATTCAAATTGTTTACTCACACAAAAGCCCCTTTCATCATTTTCATCTCAAGTCTCGTTTTATTTGATAACAATATTTTACCACAATCATCTATAAACAAACCAATAAAAAGCGAACAAACATTCCCTTTTTTAACTTTAATAATATCATTTATGCCCATCCTGCAAAAAAATAAAAGAGTCTTCCTCAATAATATGGAAGACTCAGTCTGTTGTTTATGCACTTTTAGGTGTTCTTTTGATCATGCGCTGAGAATACCAATACCCGGCCGTTAATGAAAATGCGTCAATTATAATCAGAGGCCAGGATGATGTATAGCCTTTATACGCTGATGCGGCGATTAGGGCAACCGTTAAACACAAACCGACTATGCAGCTATATGTCACTCTTGAAAAGAGCACAACTAATAAACCTGGAGCTAAAAGAGCTATTAAAATCTTCATCTGAGGTCTCACCTGCTTCCTCTGGAATCACGCAGCTATTTTCCAGCAATTCTATTCAGCTACAAATATATTACATTTCATGTGATTAATCCAGCAGGATACTAAGTTAATCGCTGACTGGCCCTCCATTTGGCACCCCTCTGACTTCAAATGTGTCCATAGGCCTTTAGGATCATGTATGAAATTTTATCCAAAATTAGGTTTCGTTAACCAAATCTAAAGGAATTTATAAAGAAGCAAGTATTCATTAATATAGGAGGGAAAATATGAAACTTAAAAAATGGTTATCCATCTCTTCTGCTGCTTTCTTAGGGATTGCCTTAACAGCATGTTCGGATGCCGAAGAAACCTCTAAT
Organism: Pradoshia sp. D12; assembly: GCF_008935075.1. Taxonomy (NCBI): domain Bacteria; kingdom Bacillati; phylum Bacillota; class Bacilli; order Caryophanales; family Bacillaceae; genus Pradoshia; species Pradoshia sp. D12. The sequence continues at coordinate 3,561,791 of NZ_CP044545.1, forward strand.
GATGAGAACGATTCAAAAGAAGAAACAGTTGAAATTACATATGCCAGAGGAGTCGATACGACAGGCAGTACAGAAAAACTGATAGAAGCATTCGAGAAAAAACATCCGAATATTAAGGTAAACTATCAGGAAATGCCGAATAGTTCTACTCAACAGCACGATCAATATGTAACCGCATTCAGTAGTAAAAGTGCTGAAATTGATGTATTTGATGCAGATGTTGTTTGGCCGGCAGAGTTCGCCCAAGCTAACTATGCGATGGAATTAGACCGCTTCATCGATCAGGATAAAATAAATCTCGAAGACTACTTCCCCGGTCCAGTTGAAGCCGGGAAATTTGAAGGCAAGCAATGGGCTCTGCCAAAATACTCAGATGCCGGTATTCTTTATTATCGAACAGATTTGGTTAGCGAACCCCCAAAAACATGGGATGAGTTGATAGAAATGGCTAAAGAAGGAAACGGGAAAGAAGGCACAAGCTCAGGCTTTGTCTTCCAAGCAAAGCAATATGAAGGTATTGTTGTGAACGCCATGGAATTCATTGCCTCCTACGGCGGCAAAATCATCGATGAAAACAATGAAGTCGTCATTAACAGTCCAGAAGCCAAAAAAGGACTTAGTAAAATGGTTGAAATTGCAAACGCAGATTTCATGCCAAATAACATTTTAACTTTTACCGAAACGGAAACTGAATCTGCCTTTAAAGAAGGCCAAACTGTATTCGCACGCAACTGGCCCTATATGGAAAAAACAGCTGCTGATAAAAGTACCTCAAAGGTAGCTGGCAACTTTGCCTTTACCTCCTTGCCTGCTGGTGATTCAGGCTCAGCTTCGACACTCGGAGGCTATATGGCCATGATTAACCGCTATACTGATCATCCAAAAGAATCATGGGAATTTGTGAAATTCATGACTGGGGAAGAAGGACAAAAAATCTCTGCGACCGAAGGCGGACGTGCTCCAACCATAAAAGCTTTATATGAGGATAAGGAAGTACAGGATGCGGCTCCTGTTTTCAAAGAAAAGTCTTTTGTTGAAACACTAGAAAACGCTGTACCTAGGCCGGTTACTCCAAATTACCAGGAAATATCGGATATTTTGCAAATCGAAATTTCTAAAGCATTAACAAAGGATATTACAGTTGATGAAGCCATTGAAAATATGGAATCGAAAATGAAGGCTGCATTGAAGGAATAGATAACTTAGCCTAATAGGAACGGCAATGGGAGGGAGATGGGCACAAAAGCTTGTCTCCTATTTTTTAGCTTTTGAAGTCCATCCTGAAAGGAGTAATGATATGAAAAAGAAATTTTCGCTATCCGAACGACAATTAGGATATGCCATGATTATCCCTTCTCTTATACTAATTGGAATTGTTGTTCTCTATCCAATTGCCATGTCTTTTTGGAACAGTATGTTTGATTATCGATTGAATACTCCAGAGAAATCCGTACGAATGCTATCTTCTCAAGTTGACCTTGAACGGTATGCCACTGATTATTATTATCTACAAAAAAATCTAGAAGAATTGAATAGCGATAAATCCAGCCAATGGGCAGAACTCATTGAAAAAAATCATCAAAAACTTTTAAATGAATCCGATATCGAAAAGCAATATGAATATGTAGAGAAAAAGGTTGCCAACTTTGAACCTATTAAGGAGAAAGATGAAAAATATGCCTCCATTAATGAGGATACAGCAGAAGCCTATAAAGCTGATTTAAAATCCATCAGTGGTGAATTGAAAGCGATCGAGGGAGAGCAGTCAGAACTTGCAAAGGATACAGCTGCTTTATCTGCTTCTGTCTCTGATTCTATTTTGAAGGAAAACTTTGTTGGGTTAGGTAACTACAGTAAATACCTATCTGATGCACGCATGTGGAAATCGTTATCCAATACGATGATTTTCACAGTTATTACAGTCTTTTTTGAATTGGTGATTGGATTAGCCATTGCCTTATTAATTAATCGAGCGTTCTTTGGCAGAGGTGCGGTCAGAGCAGTTGTATTAATTCCCTGGGCGATCCCTACCGCTGTATCAGCGATGATGTGGATGTTCCTCTATGATGGGCAATCAGGTATTATCGCCCACTTGTTCGAAGAGCTTCATATTATTTCAAACGCCGGGGATTTATTAAGCACAGGTGCCGGAGCGATGGCGTCTGTTATTCTAACGGATATATGGAAAACAACACCCTATATGGCTTTGTTATTGTTAGCGGGCTTGCAGACCATCCCCAAGGATGTTTATGAAGCTGCTTCAGTCGATGGAGCAAGCAAGTGGTACCAATTCCGCAGAATAACACTACCTTTATTAAAATCCAGCATTCTTGTTGCCCTGCTCTTCCGTACACTTGATGCGTTCAGAGTATTTGACCTTATTTTCGTCTTAACAGGCGGCGGACCTGCAAATTCAACAGAAGTGATTACCATATATGCATATAAAACCTTATTCGCTCAACAAAATTTCGGCGAAGGCTCCGTCCTCTCGATGATTGTGTTTGTTTCAGTGGCGATTATCAGTCTGATTTACATTAAATTCATAGGTTCTGACCTATTTGGAGACCGCATAAACGGAAAGGGGGAAAATTAAATGAAGAAGCCTGTAAAAACCATACTTTTCTATGTGTCGATTGCTCTTTTTATCTTTGTTATCATGTTCCCATTTCTCTGGGTCTTTCTTACATCCTTAAAAGAACCGGGTGAAATTTTTGCCTCGTATAAATGGTGGTCCAAGAATCCATCTCTAGATTCATATAAATCTGCTTTAACTTCAAGGCCCCTGCTCGGTTACATGAAAAATAGTTTAATCGTTTCTACCGTTACGACCGTAATCGCCATCACGTTTGCATCATTTGCAGCTTATGCGTTAACACGTTTACCGATTAAAGGAAAGGGTATTATATTTGCTGTAATACTAGCATCATCTATGTTTCCGCATATCGCTATTATTTCACCAATCTATAACTTTGTAACCGACTTCAATTTACGTAATACGTATACAGGGTTGGTGATTCCCTATATTACATTCAGCTTACCTTTGGCTATTTGGCTATTATCCACGTTCTTTCAGAAAATACCAAAGGATCTTGAGGAATCAGCGAAGATGGATGGTGCTACACCATTTCAAACCTTTAGAAGAATCATTTTCCCATTGGCTGCACCCGGCGTATTTACGACAGCCATCCTTGTATTTATCGCAGCTTGGAATGAATATTTATTTGCTTTAACTATTAATTCAAAAGAAGCAGCACGAACTGTACCAGTAGGTATATCCCTTTACCAAAGTGATTACACCATTCCTTGGGGTGATATAACGGCAGCAACTGTCATCGTCACCATTCCAATTGTTATATTGGTGTTGATTTTCCAAAGAAAAATAGTATCCGGTTTGACATCAGGATCAGTGAAGGGATAAAACGAATGTACTGTTTCAACGTTGAGGGGGATTTTGTTGGAAAAAAAACCGTATATTACAGAAGCAATCATTGGTAATTCAAGCATGCTGGTATCTTTAACAAAAGATGGGCAGGCGCAAAGGATCACATGGCCAAATATCGATTTTCCCCAGCATCTAAATCTATTTTATACAGGTATTCGCGGCATTGAAGGCTCGGTAAAGACCTTCTTCCTTCATGAGAATGTTTGGAATCATAAACAAGCCTATATGAACCGCACGAACATTTTAGAAACCATATCCACACTCGGCGGTTCTGGCTTGTCTATCAGGCAGCTCGATTTTGTGTTACCCAAAAAAGATGTCTATGTTCGGCACTTTACCTTTAAAAATCTATCAGATCGTCCACAAAATATAAGCTTCGTAGTTTACAGCGATTTTATGATTGATGAAAAAAGACGCTATCAAACTGTTATGTTCGAGGAAGATACAGATAGCTTTACCCATTACCACAGAGAATATGGATTTGCAGTTGGCTCCACTCATAACGTTAAGAAATTTCAATGTGGAGCTACATTTAAGGAGCTAAATGACGGTATTCTTAGGGGTAAAAGAATTGCCAATAAATCATCATGTGGAATTGAATATGATCCGCTTTCTCTCGATCCCAACGAGGAAAAATCCATTACGCTTTATATTGCAGCAGGCAACGGCTCTCAAGGAGCGATTGACATCTTAAAGGATGTAAAAGAGATTCCCTTTGACGAACATTTCAAGGAGACCTTGCACTATTGGTATGAATATTTGGATCAAGCGAAGCCAGTTGAAATTAAAGATGAACGAACAAAGAAAATTTATGAGCGTTCTTTACTTATGTTTCATTTAATGAATAATAAAAATGGCGGTTTCATTGCTGCCCCTGAGGTAGATGAGGAATATGCCTTTTCAGGTGGATATTCCTATTGCTGGGGTCGTGATGCAGCCTACACCGCCACTGCATATGCTCGTGCAGGCTATCACAGACAGGTTAAAGAGTTTTACCGATTTGCCAGAACTCTTCAGGATGAGGAAGGAAAATGGGATCAGCGCCACTATTTAGACGGACATTTAGCTCCTGCCTGGGGCTTGCAAATTGATGAAACAGGCTCCATTCTGTGGGGACTCCATCAATTTTATGAAATTACCGGTGATGAGGACTTTGTAGTTGAAATGTGGCCAGTCATGGAAAAAGGGGCGGACTTCCTTACTAAGTTTATCGATCCCATCACCCATCTTCCTCTTCCTAGCATGGATATATGGGAAAAAAGAGAAGCTGAACACTTTTATTCAGCCGCCGCAGTATATGGAGGGCTGTTAGGATCTTCTGAATGGGCCGAGAAATTAGGTCATCCCGAAAAAGCTATTCTTTATAGGAATACTGCAGCAGCTATTAAAAAGACTATCATGCAGATTGGCTACAATGAGACGAATGAAGCGTTTTTCCGAGCTTTTCATTTAAGACTCGATGAACCGGCCTACTTAAATAAGAAAGCTCAGGGCAAGGATGTCTCAAAGGAATATGATGCCAAGGGATATCCAATCTATCGTCAGGTCAGGGATGATGTCATCGATATCTGTTTACTTGGCCTTCAGGTACCCTTCAATATGATTGATGCCAATGATCCAAAAATGAAACAAACAGCTGCCACCATTGACCGACTGTGCCGCTCCAAGATTATTGGTGGTATCGAACGCTTCCCGGGGGATATCTATATTAGTGGTGACCCTTGGATCATATCGACGCTCTGGCTCGCGATTTATTATATTCGCATTAATAAACAGCTTGAAGCAAAGAAATTATTTAAATGGGTCGTCGATCATGCCACTGATTTGGATCTTTTAGCAGAGCAAATTGACAAAATTACAGGCAGACCTGCCTGGGTATTACCGCTTACTTGGTCACACGCTATGTTCATTTTGACTGTTTTAGAAATGAAAGAGAATGGAATAGAACTTTAACCGCCTGTGGATAAGCCAAGTTGTCCACACACTTATACACGGTAATCACAGTTTATTCATAACATTTAATAAGCAAAGTAAATTTCCCCCTGTGGATAAACTATGCAAAAAGGATCTTCAGGTCTATATTGGCCAGAAGATCCTTTCATTTTATATGGATATACTTTCTGATCTTCTGAAACAACTTAAGCCATCATCTCTGACTGGATGGATATACTATAGACAAGCAACCTTTTCAGCAATACCCTGAGTATCATCACTTAATCTATGGTTATTCTCGATATTTGTTTGAGTTAATATATATCTGATTATTGATTTCTTAATACTGTCAATTACACGTTCCGGCTATTTCAGAGGCAGCTTCCGAACTTTTCAGAACACATATGAAAAGAACTATAATCAACTGCATACCTTCCGAAACATTCATAACCCCTTTATTCATTTGGATGATTATAGATTCCCGGGATTAGCTGAGACCCCTCTAAATCTGCCATCAAGGAAAAAAAACTAATGAACAAAGCAATCATTATAATTTATACTTAGGTAGTATTATAAAATAACAATATTTAAATAATTTCGTTCGTCTAAAAAATACTTCAAATAAACCGAAAATAAAATTGAACCATTTGCTGAAACTAAATCAGGTATTTATTTCATGATAGATATTCAATAAAGAGGGGGCATAACATATATAATACGATTAAATAGTCAACAGAACACAGGCTTATAAACATACCTATAAATCCTGAGATTGGAGGAGTTTACAATGAGTGAGCATCATCACCATGGTCATCATCATAGTCACGAAAGCGGAGGCCATCATCATCATAATGCAAATAAAAAAGCCCTTGCGATTAGCTTTAGTTTAATATTTGCCTTCATGATTATAGAAGTGATTGGCGGGATTTGGACCAACAGTCTTGCTCTTCTTTCCGATGCTGGGCATATGCTCAGTGACGCAGCTGCTTTGGGATTAAGCTTATTTGCCTTTAAATTTTCAGAAAAGGCTGCTGATTACTCCAAAACCTATGGCTATAAGCGCTTCGAAATATTAGCTGCATTTATAAACGGCATGACTTTAATCATTATTTCCTTCTTTATCTATTGGGAGGCAATTGAACGTTTTAGAGTGCCGCCAGAGGTTAGCTCCAATATGCTTTGGATTGCTCTAATTGGATTGATTGTCAATTTAGCGGTTGCCTGGATCTTGATGAGAGGTGATACAGAGGAAAATCTGAATATGCGAGGAGCCTTCCTTCATGTATTAGGGGATTTACTTGGATCAGTCGGCGCAATTATTGCCGGAATCTTAATCATTCTGTTCGGCTGGAACTTGGCAGATCCGATTGCCAGCATGATTGTAGCAACTCTTGTCTTAGTTAGCGGATGGCGTGTATTAAAGGACTCTTATCATATTTTAATGGAGGGTACTCCTACAGGAATCCAAATCGAGCAGGTAAGAAAAAGTCTAATGAGTATAGAGGGTGTTCTGGATGTGCATGATTTACATATCTGGACGATCACATCCGGTTTCCCAGCACTTAGCTGCCATGTTGTCGTTGAGAAAAAAGTGGACCGTGATGAAATTCTTATTCAATTACAGAATTGGTTAAAGAACAATCATCAGATTGAACATTGTACATTTCAAATCGAAGGATACACTATAGCAGAGAGCAGTCAACATGAACCATGTAACTAATACTGAATGGCCATTAACCTATTAAGATTACAATTTCGCTACGTTTTCAAGTCAAATTCTAAAAGCAATTGAATGTGAAGGTTCTAACTATTATAATAATTTTATCAGCTAAGGTAATGTTTACATAATTTGTAATCTATTATCTAGAAAGGGAATCAAATATGATCGGTGATCGTGTTAAAAGAATTAGAAAAGAGAAAAAGATGTCTATGACGGAGCTAGCGGAGAAGGCAGGAGTAGCAAAGTCCTATTTAAGTTCACTCGAAAGAAATATACAGGTGAATCCCTCCGTTCAATTTCTTGAAAAGATAGCAGCTGTACTAAATATCCCACTTGATGCTCTCTTAAACGATGAACCAGACATGACCAATCTTGATGAGGACTGGGCAGAGTTAATAAAAGAAGCAATGAATTCGGGAGTATCCAAAGATCAGTTCAGAGAGTTTATTGAATTTAATAAATGGCGTATTAAGAAAGATTGAATAGAAAGGCCTTAAAATAAATACTAGAATTCCCAAAACACTTATATAGCTGTAAGTGTTTTTTCTTGTTTAAGAAAACAAAATAAATACCCCGAACTTCAACTGAAACCGAGGCATTTCATATATTCACCCTCATTCCTGTGCGTTTTCTTCTCTCTCTATAAAGCCCCTAATCTCTTCTTTAGTAAATCCTATTTGTCGGGCGATCAATATAAGATTTACCCACTCTTGATCCAATTCAGCTTTAACGGTACACATCTACTATATCTCCCCCCTAAAATACTTTCCTCTATTTCAGGCAGTCCAGCCATCATAGTAATTAAACCTTAGACCTGTGACTTTGCGTCCTTATTTTTCAATAAGTTTGCCCTTTACTGTCAGTCTTCATTAGTATAATTGCTTACTCACTATTTTATTGCCACTGTTTGTAGTTTTCAAACCTTTTTTGGGTATATTTTCCTTCATTTTTCTACAAATATAGGTAAAAAGGATGATATATGCCGTTTCTAAACTAGACTTATGTCGAAAACAAATGAAATTTGTCCTTTTCCATCTGATATTTTTCATAATAAATTTGTTTATTTTGCGAATACTCTAAGGCTCTTAACACCTGTTGTTTGGTTAAATCATTCCCACAGGAAGGACATAGCCATTCACCAATTTCACAGCTGCTATAAGAAGCTCGATGGCAGATATAACAATTTTTACGATACATAATATCCTCCTTAAATGTTCTTTTTAAAGAACAATAACGTCAAAAAAATAGCATATAATGATGGTGATTAAGTCCTGAATACGGACTAATGGTCTAAATCCATATTAAATATAGAAACGTTCTTTTTTAAGAACATTTTACTATCTATTTATTTAACAGTCAAATAATTCCAGAAAGAACTTATACTATTTATTCCTATAAATGAATCCCTTTTGTATCAATCTATATGGCGCATCCAGATATCTGATTACAAAAAAATCCTCTCACAATAGAGAGGATTGACAATTATTATTTAGAAAACATATAGGTCTTAGTCTTTGTAGATATATTTAACACAATACTTAAAGCGAGAAGAGTTCCCAATACTGAGCTCCCTCCATAGCTCAGCAATGGTAAAGGGATGCCAGTAATCGGAACAAGTCCCATGACCATTCCTATATTCTCAAAGATATGGAAGGTAAGCATGGAAACGATACCTATGCAGATATACCGTTCATACTGTCCCTTATTTAATGTGGCAATTGCAATTATTTTATAAATCATAATGAAGTAAAGGGCAATGACCATACTGGCAACGATAAAGCCTCCCTCCTCTCCAATCACGGTAAAAATAAAATCAGAGTGAGCTTCCGGAACATACATAACACCATTGTTAAAGCCTCTGCCCGAATCCATTCCTGATCCAATGGCAAGTATGGAATTTTTCAGCTGATAGCCTTCACTAAAATTAAATGGATCAACCCAGGCGTGTATCCGATTTATTTGATATTCTCCTAAAAAGCTTAGTAATAGTTTTGTATGATAAAGATAGATGTAAGCTAGCGTAACCACGGCAGAAATCCCTGTTAAAATCAAGGTGAAAATGATTCTCCAATTCACTCCGGACACAAAAATCATGCCTATTAAAATAGCTGCGATTACCATAGCCGTACCTGCATCGGGCTGCAAGAGAATCAATCCAAGGGGCGGAATTGCAGCCAATCCTAATTTCAGCAATAAGATGAAATCAGATTTAAGAGATTTATTTCTCATAAATTTATCATTATGGGAGACTATGATTTTTGCCAAAAAAAGAATGAGAAATACCTTCATAAACTCTGAAGGCTGCACAGAAAAACCAGGTAGTTGAAACCAGGATTTTGCCCCCTTCGTTTCCTCCGCAATACTTTCAGGAGCGACTAGAAGGAAAGCTAATACACCGATTCCGAAAAGATATAGATAGATAGACATTCTCTTAATCTGGCTCAAATCAAAATAATAAACAACCGATGTCAGGATTAGTCCTATACAAAAATAAATGGCCTGCTTTATTGCAAATGGATTTCCATAAGGTAAATACTTCTGTGCACTATAAATATAGAAACAGCTGATGCCCATAAAAACAAAGATAATCAACAATAAGTCCAGATCAAAATAACTCTTACGAACCTTGTTTAAATTCATTAAATGACCCCTACTGTTTTTCCATATTATAACATTCACTAAATATGTATTACAAATATTACAAAAACCAATACTACTATTACAAAAAGAATTTAGATTACATAAATGAAATTATGGCTGAAAACTGATACTCCCCTTCACCATTGAATAGCAAGAGTATTGATAGCGCAAAAAAGAATAGTTAAGAGGGCTAAAATGAACATTTATCAAACGATACTTTATAAAGTAGAAGATATGCTTATTAAATTGTTTACAAAAAAAGAAAAATACGCCGATGTTAAAGCCGGCATTGAACAAAAGAGAGCTGAAAAGGAACAAACTCGCCTTCTAAAGCAACAGGAAAAAGAGCGGTTAAAAAGGGAACGGGAAGAACAGGAAAGAAGAGAAATAGAAGCCATCATCGCTAATTTACTGGAACATAACGGCCAAAATTACTCCCCTTATGAATATAACGAAATTAAAAGGAATAAAGTATTCTTTAGATCCCTTATTCAACGTGTTTTTGAACCTAATGAGAAGGCTTTGGCCTTCATTTACTGTGAATATGATAAAAGCAGTAAGAAGGAAATTTTCGGATACTTAATTCCTACCAATAAAAGGATAATTTTTGTTAATAAGAGGTTCAGTGTAATACAAAGATTCAGGTATCAGACCGTTAGAAACGTCAACTGGTTCAAGGATGGGCTATTAGAAAGAGGATTAAAAATCCAATATGGTAAGCGTAGATTGGAATTTGATGAAATATTTGATCAGGACCAGTTGATTAGAGTAGGGAATATTATTTTGAATAAGTCCAGGAATATTTGAATAGTATGATCCGAAAACTAAATAAAACAGTGATCACAGATATAAGCCTGTGACCACTGTTTTATTTCATTCATACTATTACTAAAGCTTCTACCTCTTCAGTTCACTATCCACTGTCAAAATACCTAATTCGTGATGGTCTCCCTCATATAAGGCATTTTGGACAAGCCTGATTTGCTCATTCGTATCATAGACTTCCAGCTTACAATGAGCACGATTGATTTGTAAGGCTTCATAAAGTTGCTCAGAGTTGTAAACCTGTTGTCCATTCACACGGGTCAAACGCTCCCCTGCTTTTAAACCCATTCGCTCTGCCGGCGATTCCGGAAGTACACCTAGGATCATCAAGCCTTTTTTTCCTGAAGTGAAGAAAGCATTCGATTGATTTTCATTATTTTTATACACAAACTGTATGACTTCCCTGCCAAGGATTGCAACAATGGCAGCTGCTAAACTGACAATCGGATACCACTTTCCTGCTACAGCCAGAGCTAATACAATGATGCCTAGGATAGCTACATGGTTTCCAAGCCTTCCAGCCACATTGCCCATCAAATTACTTTTCACTTTAAGGGAGAACCCCATAAAAAATGGCACCAGAATAGGACTCCAATCCGTTCCTCCAAATGAAAAGACAGGCCAAAAATCTCCGCTAACATTCAACATTCCATTAGGAATAAATAATAAGACCGGCACCAGCCAAACTCTTTTTGTTGTTTGCGTTCCAATATAGAGACCGCGCTTTCCTTTTTCAACTGAAGGAGAAACTTGAATAGCTCCTCTTTTCCGAATTAATACTCCCTCTGTAATAATCAATAAACCTATTAAAACAGCTATTGAAGGATAAATCGCCTGCTCAAATGCAAAAAAGCTGTTATTTAGGATGCCATCAAACCCTGTTACATATAAAATATAGATAACAAGAAAGGCCAATCCAACTGTATAAGCCGGGGAAAGAAATCTGATTTGCATGCTTACACTAATCAGTAACATGAAGATTCCTACGATTACAATGAAATCAAATGGTACAGCTAAGCCGAGTAGCCCAGTGATGACCGAGAGAATGAGTCCCCATACTAAACTAGGAACAATATATTCCTTCATTTCAATCATAGAATCCTCTACACGGACATGAAACAGTTTTCTTTCCTGTTTGACCCTCATGGAGCCAAGTATATATGTAAGTATAAATCCCACATAGAAAAGCGGGTGTAAAAACAATTCGCCTATTCCTTTTGCAATTTCAATTATCCACGTTTCCCACAAATTAATCACCAACCTCGCATACACTTACTTAATATTCTATCAAATCCCCCCCTCCTTTCCTATCAATTCTTTTCAGATAGTCACTATACTACAAAACTCACCAAGAACTTCTAAGATGTCCTCCCTGCAAAGAAACAAAAGGATCGGTAACAAATTACAATAATAATGGATGAATCAGCATACAAAAAAATGAAGGCTCATAGCCTTCACTTTTTTGATATTCACCTTTAAGAAAACAAGGCACTTTATATTCTCATACCATGACCCGAATGCTATTGCTGGGCCAACCAACTTAAACCAGTTTGCAGCTGACGGTCATTTTTTTCATCCTTAATCTTATCCACTACGGCCTGCTGGAGCTTAGCTGCGACATCCTGATCAACACTCCCTGTAACCGGCAATTTATGCATCCGCTGAAAGGCTAGGACAGCCTTCTCTGTCTTACTGCTAAAATAACCATCTGTACGCCCTGGTGCATATCCCAATCCCTCTAACATCTGCTGCAGTGTCTTCACCTGTTTATTATTCATATCCTTCCGCAGGTCTTCCGTAACAACAAGGGGCTGTAAGGTATAGTAGCTATCCTGATGAACGGACATCGTCGGAGCAATACCCTTTTTATGAATCCACGTACCATTTGGTGTCAGCCATTTATAGAAGGTTAACTTAATGGTACTACCATCCCCCATTGAAACAGGCTGCTGAACAGTCCCTTTTCCAAATGTTTTCTCGCCAATCAATGGATAACCTTCCGCTTCCTGCATGGCACCGGCAAATATTTCTGAAGCTGATGCGCTTCCCTTATTAATAAGCACAGCAATCGGGTACTCCTTCTCACTTTTTAAAGTAGAGAAAAATTTATTCTTTTTGCCATTTCGCTCTTGAATTTGAATATAAGGATGTTCATTCGTTACAAATACCTCCAGGATTTCCTGAACACTTGTTAACAGTCCTCCAGGATTTCCCCTTACATCAATCAAAAGTCCATCCACCTTATCCTCTTCCAGACCTTTTAGATCTTCCAGAAAATCCTCTGCAGTTTCTTCACTGAATGAGGTGATTTGGATATAACCAATTTTTTTATCCCTTACTTTCTTTATAGCCGTGTGGATTGTTTCAATCGGAATCTCATCACGCTCCACTAAAAACGTGATTGGCTGATCATTGCCGTTTCTTTTAATGTCTATCGTCACTTTAGTTCCAATCTTCCCACGTATCAGGGAAACTACATCATATAGTTCCAATCCCTTAACATCCTTACTATCAATACGGATAATTTCATCACCAGGTTTTATACCGGATCGTTCGGCCGGGGAATTTTTAAATGGGGACACAATGATAAACTTCCCGTCCATAAAACTTATCTCAGCTCCAATTCCCTGAAACCTGGAATCCAATGTTTGTTGAAACTGTGACGAAGTCTCTTCATCCATATATACCGAATATGGATCTTTGAGCTCCCCAAGCATCCCTTTAATAGCTCCCTCAGTCAGCTGCCCTCCATCTATACGCTCTACGTAATTAGACGTAATAATATCATATGCCTGTCGTACTTTATCAAACTGGGGCCAGGAATCAGCCTGATTCTCTTTTTGATTCTTCGATTCAAGCGTATTCTCCAATGTCACATACTTCCACCACAAGCCAGCGATTGTAACAACTAATAGAAAGATGGCTACAGAAAATAACCAGTACCATTTATTTTTCATAGATCGCTCCTTTCATAGTTCTATCAATTAAAAAAGCACTGCACGTATAAATGTGCAATGCTTAGTCCTACTATATACAGTATGAAAGGCTTGTACATAGTATGATTATTTATCTAATTTTTGACTGGCACCCGGAGCAATCGGTCCTGGATCTTTAGCAAATACTGCAGCACTTCCAAAAGCGCAAGTCAGTATACATAACGTGATGACAAACCCAGCTATTCGCTTCATAAACCTATTCACCTCCCAATCTTGCTTTGTATCTATGTACATTCTCGGAGTTCAATAGTTGAAGATAAAAAAAGTTTGAGTTCGATGTAAAAACATCTCTGGCAACTTGCATTAATTTTTCATTATCAGTTGCGATGCTATAAAAAAACAGCTGATACGAAGTTAAATACCCATTCTCTTTTTTCAGATTATCTAATATATGCAAAGCCTCTTCTGTTCGTCCTGTTACAAGATAGCGATGGGCTTTTTCTGCTTCATCCTTTGGTATTGAGTCAGTATCGACTCCCCAAAAAGAGTTCAAAAACTCCATAGTATTTATTAAAAAACTCATCCTTTTGGATTGTATGTCGGCTGGCAGGGAACTTAAAGTAGCCATTGATTTATTTAGCCAGTATTTTGCCACCTGATAATTTTCAAACATAAAGGATTGACCCAATGTGTGATAGAAAACGGAATAGATAACAGGAAAATATACTTCCAATTCGCGTCTTTCAATCACTTTCATGCATTTTTCTCTGCAGAGATCAATTTTATTCATATACAGGTAGGTAAGAACTTCCATCTCAGCCAAACGAATTGAATATGATTCACGCAGGAAATCATTATCCATTAATTCAACCATTGGTACGATAACACGCCTGACCTTATGAAAAGGTTCATATAGGCCTGTTTCGCTGATTCCATATAGATGAATAATTAATGAAAGAATAAGCGTTTCATTACTCGTATTCTTCACCTTAAAAATGGCATCAATTAAATCCGTACCAGTTAAAAGACCATCTCTTCGCTTACTTAGGATGGAATAGATTGAGAGCCATGTCCTCATCTCCGGACTGTCGAACTCTCTTTCAGATTGGAGGAGGGATTCTACTTCTTTCGTATCTCCCTGCATCGTAAAGTACTCCATTAAAATGTGAGGTTTTATGGCATCTCTGCAATTGATATAATATTCCTTCAGAAAATATTTCTGTTTTTCATAGTTGTTAGGATATAAATCATTCAGTGAAAATATAATACTATGTAAATCAATTTGTGCAGGATCATAGAGTTCTTTTTGTTTACTGATGAAATCTGTAAACTGTTGATCGTCCTTGATCAGAAAATCCTTCAAAATAACACCCTCCATGCCACACCTCATTATTTGTAAAATTTTATACCATAATACAAATTTTAGCAGGCGTTGTCTAAATAGTACACTTTAATTATCCATCAAAATAGTTGGTAAACCGACATATTTCGGGTTTCTTTGCTAGCATATTCAGATTTACCCCAGGAACAAAAAAACGCAGTTCAAAATAGAACTGCGTTACGTGCATCTTTCAACTTACATACCACTTAAATATTTCAATGGATCTACAGCATTCTTTTTAGAAGCAGTCCATTCACCTACGTATAATTCAAAATGTAAATGCTGTCCAAATGAGCGACCCGTATTTCCCATGATTCCGATTTGTTGGCCCTTACTTACTGTTTGACCCTCAGAAACATTTCTTGATCTCAAATGGGCATAGACTGTTGTATAAACTTGTCCATCTATATAGTGCGACAGGTAGATAACATTCCCATAGGAACTTGAAAAATTTGACCTTGTTACGACACCGGCTGCCGAAGCTACGACTGGAACTGTACCTGACTTGGCAATATCAATCCCATTATGGTTTCTTCCCCATCTTCCGCCAAATCCTGAGGATACATATCCTGCTGCAGGGCGCATAAATTTACCGGACGTAATGGCCGGCGCAGATACTGTATTACCATTTCCCCCGCCTGTGCTTGCAGAAACCTTTTTAGCTTCTTCTGCCTGACGGTCCTTTTCTTGTTGAATGGCTTTTTTCACAGCTTCTGCTTGACTCGCCAATAATTGCTTTTCCTCCTCCAGGCTTAGTTTTTCTTCTTCAAGTTCAGCCTGTTCGGATTTTAGAATAGCCATTAATTTATTTTTTTCGACCTTCTGGCCATCAAGCTTTTCATTTATAGTTACCAGCTCTTGTTTCATTGCATTTAATTTATTGAGCTTATCTTCAACTTCTTCTTTTTTTGCAACCAAGTCAGCTTTATCATTTTCTTGTTCCGTTAAGATATCCTTATCCGCTTGCATAATAGTGGATACAGCACCTACACGTTCAACAAATTCACCAAAACTGCTGGCTCCAAAAACAACCTCTAAATAATTCACTCCTCCACCATTTTGCTGGTAGGAGCGAGCCCGTTCTTTTAAAATCTCATTGCGAGTTTCAATTCTGGCCTCAATTTCTTTAATGCTCTCTTTTAAACTTGTAACTTTCTCTTGTGTTGAAGTAATTTGGCTATTTTTCTCTTTAATTTTCTCTTGTGTTTCAGTTATTGATTTTTGTAATTTATTAAGTTCTGCTTTTACTTCAGCTTTTTGAGATTCAATCTGATTGATTTTACCGTTTGCTTCTGAGATATCTGTTTCAACAGCTGATTTCTTTTCTTGGATGTTATTCTTCTTTTGTTGTAAAGAATCAATGGATGCTGCTTGAACACTGCCTCCAAAGAGGCCAGCAAAACCCAGCACTAGCGCTGTGTTTAATGCAACAATGGTCTTCTTCACGTGACTTTCCCCTTTCATACTAGGTAACACAATCTGTCTATTCTATGTAGGCCCCTTTGTTACAAGGGGCACAATTGATAATGTTTGAAATTTAGATGGTTATATTTTCAAAAACTTACGAACCGACATTAAACTTCCCCAAATACCAATCAAAGCTCCAAACAGGACAATCAATAGGGAGACCTGAATGATAAATGGATTGTATGGAAGTAGGCTCATGTAATCAATGGTTAAACCTAATGCAAAATTATCGTAAAGGAACTTATACCCTACAGCAATAATCGCTATTGGAATAATAGATCCCATGATGCCGAGCCATAATCCTTCAAGGAAAAACGGCCAACGGATAAATCCATTTGTGGCACCTACTAATCTCATAATTTCAATTTCACGTCTTCTTGCGAAGATGGTAATTTTAATCGTATTGGATATCAAGAACATCGCCGTAAATAACAAGGCTGCGATTAAAACAATCCCTACATTCCGTGATGTATCGACTATTTTAAACATTTTTTCAACGAATCCTTGTCCGTATTTGACAGTTTCAACATAATCCATTTTTCCTGCTTCTTCCGCAACCTTTGCGACATCGTCAGGGCGATATGTTTTGATGATATATACATCGTTCAGAGGATTGTCCTGCTCAAAGAGTTCAAAGGCACTTCCCTGATCACCCATATTTTCAATCAGGTTGTTTAATTCATCTTCTTTCGGGGAAAAAGTAATAGAATCTACTTCCCCTAATTTTTCTAGATTACTCTCAAGTTGAATCCTTTGTTCTTCAGTAGCAGTGCGATCCACATGGACACGTACTTCAACATCACTCTCAATGCTGCTGGCAAAGTTATTTAAGTTCATCATAATAACAACAAATACACCAACTAAAGATAGTGTAACTGTTACGGCGCTGACAGAAGCAAATGTCATCCAGCCGTTTCTGCCAATATTTTTGAAGCTTTCTTTTATATGTCGGAGGAAGGTTCTAAAGTTCATAGCCATATTCCCCCTTCTGTTCATCACGCACGATGTATCCATTCTCTATCGCAATAACTCTATGTTGTAGTGTATTAACAATCTCTTTATTATGCGTTGCCATCACAACTGTTGTACCGAGACTATTGATTTCTTCGAAAATCTTCATGATTTCCCATGATGTTTCTGGATCCAGGTTACCAGTCGGCTCATCTGCAATTACCAGCTTAGGCGAGCGAACGATGGATCGGGCAATCGCTACCCTTTGTTGTTCTCCACCGGACAATTCAGTTGGAATCATACGAACCTTATGCTTTAAACCAACTAAATCAAGCACGTCCATAACCTTTTGCTTAATGACCTGTGGTCTTTCCTCTGTTACTTCCAGAGCAAAGGCTACATTTTCATAGACTGTAAGATTATTCAACAGTTTATAATCCTGGAAAATTACCCCGATATCTCTTCTTAAAAGAGGCACCTTCGAGTTTTTGATATTGGCAATATTCCTGCCATTGATCATGATCGTACCACTTGTCGGTTTTTCTTCGCGGTACATCATCTTAATAAATGTAGACTTCCCTGCGCCACTTGGCCCAACAACGTAAACAAATTCTCCTGATTTGATTTTTACATTTAGGCCCTTGACTGCTGAAACGCCATTAGGATATGTCTTTTGAACATTAATCATTTCTATCATGTCGTTTTCACCTTTTTCTACCTTCATGTTGTGTATAGTACCTCTATGCTTTATCGACAGGTGTCGTTATTTCTTGTTTTATGATGGAAAAATCCATCTTTTGTCACGATTTTATTATAACATCATAAAATGTCAGAAAAACCACGTTTATATTACATTTATATTTCAACTCTATTACCTTTTTTGTCAGATACCGTAAATATAGTATTAACTATGCCTGTGGTTCATTGTACTCAAGTTGCAATCTTAAAGAAGAGGTCATTTAACCTATTCAATTAATTAAAGGACAAACAGAAACCGGTAAGATAATCTCCTCCGGTTTGGTAAATTCTATTAAAATACTTCACTGCTTATTGCTAAGCCATTCAGCCACTTTTTTAGCATCATCCTCTGCAATCAAATCGCCTGGCATGGCAGGTGCCCCATCATTAATGATTGCTTCAATTTCTTGCACGGATAATTTTTCACCTACAGAAACCAACCCAGGACCAATTCGGCCTTCAAGTGTGTCTCCATGGCAATTTGAACATTTTTGTTCATAAATCTTTGCCGCTTCACTTCCATCATTAGCAATCGAAATCGGAGTGGATGAGGCTGTTTCATTTTTCTCAGTACCCGAATGAGTTGCACAACCAACAAGGGCAATGATAACAACTGCTATGCCAAAATGCAAATAGTTCTTCAAGGAAGTCCCCTCCCAATATTAGGAAAACATTTGTATGCCCTTATTTTAGCTGTATCTAGGCTTTTTTAAAACCCTCTCCAAGTACCTCGGCAGCATCCATCACGACGACAAATGCCTGGTCATCAATACGTTGAACCACTTGTTTAAGTTTTGTGAAATCAGTTTGATCGATTACACACATTAATACCGGACGTTCACTCTCTGTATATCCGCCATGGGCAGATATTCTTGTAACCCCGCGATCCACTTCTTCCAAAATAGCTCGTCTTACTTCTGTTTCATGATTGGTAATGATCATAACCGTTTTAGAGCGATTAATGCCGACTTGGACTAAATCAATAGTTTTGCTCGTTACATATAGCCCAATCAATGCATATAGACCTTGCTCAATATCAAATACGAGACAAGCAGCCAGTACGATTAAACCATCAATGGCGGCAACACAGGTTCCTAAAGAAAGCCCGGTGTATTTATTAACAATTTGCGCTGCTAAATCGGTACCGCCAGTTGAAGCTTTTCCAAGGAATACTATCCCAAGTCCCAATCCAACACCAATCCCACCAAATAAAGCTCCCAATAAGGGATCCTGAGTCCATGGAGACCAGTTACTCGTCAGGAAAACAACGAATGGGAAAAAGATCGTTCCTACAGCTGTTTTAATTCCAAAATGCGTACCAAGCAGAATAACCCCAGCTATAAATAGCGGAATATTAAAGGCCCATTGTACAAAGGCCGGCTCCCATCCGAATACATTATACGTAATCGTACTGATTCCGCTGACCCCACCGGATGCAACTTTTGTCGGTAATAAAAACATATTAAAGGAGATGGCCACAATGGCAGAGCCGATCAGAACATATAAATAATCCTTAATTAGATTGAAGTAAGGATGCGATTCCTTCTGTGCGTTTCTTTTTTTCCTCACAATTGCAAAAGCCTCCGTCTAAACATTTAATAAAGTATATTCATTCTATACGAAATTCCGACATGAAACAATGAAAGGCAATAAAAGATGAAAAAGTCAGACAATAACCGCGCCAAATGGCAAAGAAAAAGGCACCCTATAAAGGGCACCTATTGTAGATTAAATCGAAATATCTTTCTTATTGAAAACAATAAAGGTTATCGCGATAAACAGTACATAGTAAGCAGCCAACACACCGAGTGAGAGACCTACCGTCGCTCCCTCAAACATAGGCGCACTTTCCATAATATATCTTCTCAAATCTATGTGAGGGAACAAAACAAATTTTAACCATTCATATCGTTCAACAAGGGAGGTGATTAACATATTTAAGGTTGAAGAAGCAAACAAGATGAAAACAGAAATACCGACTGCGATTGCCTGGCTTTTAAACAAAGTGCTCAACATAAAAGCCATCGTAATAATGATGAGGAAGCCTGGAACCCAATATAGCATAAGCTCAAAAAAGTATGGGCCTGCTTCTAATGTTATCACTTCGTCAAAACTTGTAGGGTCGATCATCTTATCTGTGAATGATGCTGAACCAAAGAAAATTAACCCGACAAGGTATCCTGCAACACTTAATACAACCACCATTGTAGCTGCATATAATAAAGTTGTTATATATTTCGAGAGAAGAACTTTCCAGCGCCGATGCGGACGAATTAATAATTGCTTAATTGTTCCATCAGAGAACTCCGCGGACACTGAGGCGCTGCAGATAATAACAGCAAATAAGGTCACAAAAGATGCGATTGACGTAACCCAATTGACCATAAAGGTCCAACTTGTTTCTTGGTTAGGATTGATACCAGTATCCAATAATTTCTGACTTCGGGCAATATCTTCTTGAATCCACTCTTTTTCTTCCTCAGACGTCTTCGGATCATCCAAAACAGCTTGCTGGGACTGTATGTTATTCTCTTCCTTCACTTTCCAATCATCTGCATTATTCATGGTCTTTACTAGAATAGCACTCCCTACTAGAGCAACTAGCAAAAAGCCGATAAATATATACGAAGACATTTTAGAGAAAATTTTCATCCATTCATTTTTAATCAATGAAATCATACTCGCACCTCCTCTTGCTCTGTAATCTCGAAGAATCGATCTTCAAGCGTTTTCTTCACAACATTAATTTCATAAACATCTACTTCTGCTTCATTTAACTGTCGATTTACTTTGGCAATATCTTCGCGTGTTGCCTGGAGGGTAATCATCTTTTTATCCTGCTTTACAATATTCAGACTTGAAAATTGCTCTTTAATTACATTGACTGCTGCCAATACATTATTGATGGAGAAAACCACTTCTCTTAAATCTTCCTCTTTTTCCTCTATAATATTGTTTTCTATATGTATGAGCTTTCCTTTCTCAATAACGGCAAAACGATCACACATTAATTGCATCTCGGATAATAAATGAGAGGAAATTAGCACACCTATTCCTTCATTGGCTAATTGATGTAAATAATCACGGAATTCTCGTATTCCTTGTGGGTCCAATCCGTTTGTTGGTTCATCGAGGATTAATAACTGAGGACGATGCAGCACAGCCTGCGCAACCCCAAGACGCTGTCTCATTCCCAACGAATAGGTCTTTACCTTCTTGTCCATCGCATGGTCAAGCTTTACCAAGCGAGCAACTTCATCAATCCGCTCTTTTTTAATCTTTTCTTTGGCCATTCGGGCATAATGGATCATATTCTTTCGGCCGGTCATATATTTGTAAAACTCCGGATTCTCTACAATTGCCCCTAAATCATGCATTGCCCCTTCAAAATCCCTATCCAGATCATGCCCATTAATAAGAACCTGGCCGTTCGTACGATTAATTAGACTGGCAATCATTCTGATAATCGTTGTCTTACCAGCACCATTCGGACCAAGCAGTCCAAAAATTTCACCCTTTTTAACGCTGAAACTAACATCATTGACAATAACAGTGCTGCCAATCTTTTTCGTTAATGACTTCACTTCAAGAGCCGTTTCATTCATACCATCCCGTCCTTTCAAAAATTACACCTATTAATAATACCGTATAAAACGGATAAAAGTTACAGAAATTACAAAATAATTAAAAATTAACCAAAAAAAAAAAAAAAAAAGACCAGCTATATCTTAGCTGATCCTTTAAAAGTTCTATATGAATTAGGATAATTTTGAACGTAAATAAGCATCGATGAACATATCTAAATCTCCATCCATGACAGCCTGAATATTCCCGGTTTCTGCATTTGTACGGTGGTCCTTAACCATGGAATATGGATGGAATACATAGGAACGGATTTGACTTCCCCAGCCAATTTCCTTTTGTTCTCCACGAATTTCTGCCAATTCAGCTTCTTGTTGCTCGATTTCCAGTTGATAAAGCTTGGATTTCAGCATTTTCATAGCTGTTTCACGGTTCTTGATTTGGGAGCGCTCAGTTTGGCAGCTGACCACTGTATTCGTTGGTAAATGAGTGATCCGAACGGCAGAATCTGTTGTATTGATATGCTGACCACCGGCACCGCTCGCACGATACGTATCAATTTTCAAATCCTCTGTACGAATTTCGATATTAATCTCATCATTGAATTCAGGCATTACCTCACAGGAAACGAAAGAGGTATGACGACGTCCTGAGGAGTCAAACGGCGAGATACGTACTAGGCGGTGTACGCCTTTTTCTGCCTTCAAATAGCCATACGCATTGTGGCCTCGAATGCCTAGCGTTACGCTTTTAACTCCAGCTTCATCACCAGGAAGATAATCAAGTGTTTCTACCTTGAAGCCTTTCTTTTCAGCCCATCTTGTATACATACGCAGCAGTAAGGATGCCCAATCCTGAGATTCCGTTCCGCCTGCACCTGGATGAAGCTCTAAAATGGCATTATTCTTGTCATATTCTTCACTCAATAACAGCTGAAGCTCAAACGCATTCAATCTCTCGGATAGTTCCATAAGCTCGCTCTCCAGTTCTTCCTGGAGATCTACATCTGGCTCTTCCTTAATTAATTCAAAGGTCAAATCCAAATTCTCGTATGACTCATTTAATGCATTAAATTCGCCCACTTGATCCTTCAAGCCATTTGCCTCGTTAATAATTCCCTGCGCTTTCGCTTGGTCATTCCAAAATGATGGTTCGGACATGATCTCGTCCAATTCCATAATACGGGCTTCTTTTTCTTCTAAGTCAAAGAGACCCCCTAAAGTCCGCCAAACGTGTGGCTGTTTTTTCTAACTCGTTACGAATTTCTGCTATTTCCATTTACGTTCACCTCATCTATTTTTACAAAGCTTGTTACTCACAATTTAAATCTCCTTTTCAGGAAAAAGAGAGCCGGCCTATCCTTTAGCCGTCCCTCTTTATTTAACATATCTTATTATACGCGTCAACGTCATCTAAAGATACTGACATGTCTTATTTATCTTCCATGGCAATTCTTATATTTCTTACCGCTACCGCATGGACATGGAGCATTTCGTCCAACGGATTCTTCATTACGTTTCGGTTTCTTCTTGACTGTCTCTCCTTCATCACTCTTCGGATTAACAGCCTGTCCTTTCACAACCTCTTCACGCTCTAGATTATTGCGGATCTCAGCTTTCATGATGTATTTAGCCACATCATCCTCAATCGCAGAAACCATGGCCTCGAACATCGCAAAGCCTTCTTGCTGATATTCATTGAGCGGATTGATTTGAGCATAGGCACGTAAATGAATACCTTGTCTCAATTGTTCCATTGTATCAATGTGATCCATCCACTTGCTATCAACCGCACGCAATACAATTACCTTTTCAAACTCACGCATTTGCTCAGAAGAAAGCTCTTCTTCCTTCTCATTGTATTTTTCAATGATTTTGCCATAAATTAATTCAATTAATTCTTCCCCATCAAGCTCTTTTAATTCCTCAGCATTAAAAGTACCTTCAGGCAGAAGGTTGGCATAGACATAATCAAGCAATCCTTCAATATTCCACTCTTCGCTTTCCACATCAGGCGCAAAGGCATAGACATTGCGCTGCAGAGAGGAACGAATCATAGTCTCTACGATTTCACGCAGATTCTCACTTGATAGTACATCAAAACGCTGCTTATAAATAATCTCACGTTGTTGACGAAGTACATCATCATATTCAAGCAATTGTTTACGGGCATCATAGTTATTACCTTCAACTCGTTTTTGCGCAGATTCAACGGCTTTAGATACCATTTTACTTTGAATCGGTTGGTCATCCTCCATACCGAGACGGGACATCATGCTCTTAATATTGTCAGATCCAAAACGGCGCATCAATTCATCCTCTAATGAAAGATAGAATTGTGTAACCCCAGGGTCTCCCTGACGACCGGAACGTCCACGCAGCTGATTATCAATACGGCGGCTTTCATGGCGCTCCGTACCAATAACGGCAAGACCGCCGACTTCCTTCACACCTTCACCAAGCTTGATATCTGTACCACGGCCCGCCATATTCGTAGCAATTGTTACGGCACCTGGCTGACCGGCATCAAGGATGATATTTCCTTCGCGTTCATGCTGCTTCGCATTCAGGACACTATGCGGAATTCCTTTTTTCTTCAATAATTCAGATACATATTCACTCGTTTCAATCGCTACTGTACCAACCAATACTGGCTGACCCTTCGCATGGCGTTCAGCGATATCCTCAACGACCGCTTTGAATTTCCCTTCCATAGAGGAAAAAATCAAATCTGCACGGTCATCACGCACGATGTCGCGGTTCGTTGGAATCGCAATAACATTCATATTATAAATATTACGGAATTCCTCTTCCTCTGTTTTCGCTGTACCAGTCATACCGGCAAGCTTTTCATACATACGGAAGTAGTTTTGGAACGTAATCGTCGCAAGCGTCATGCTTTCATTCTGGATATCGAGGTTTTCTTTCGCTTCGATCGCCTGATGCAAGCCATCACTATAACGGCGTCCTTTCATTAGACGGCCGGTAAATTGGTCAACGATGACAATCTCGCCATCCTGAACCACATAATCCACATCCAAATGCATGGAAACATGCGCTTTTAACGCCTGGTTAATATGATGGTTCAAGGCAACATGGCTAATATCGAATAAATTATCAATGCCAAATGCTTTTTCAGCACGGCTCATTCCTTCTTCAGTTAGCTGAACACCTTTTGTCTTTTCGTCGTATGTGTAATCTCTTTCTTTTGATAAAGTACGGACAAAAGCATTTGCCTGTATATAAAGCTGAGTTGATTTTTGAGCGGAACCAGAGATAATCAATGGCGTACGTGCTTCATCAATCAGGATGGAGTCAACCTCATCTATTACAGCATAATGAAGCGGACGCTGTACCATCTGTTCCTTATACAGCACCATATTGTCACGTAAATAATCAAACCCAAACTCGTTATTTGTACCATAGGTAATATCGGCATTATACGCTTCCTGTTTCTCTTCACGGCTCATTCCAGTAAGATTCAAGCCGACTGAAAGCCCAAGGAAGTTAAATAATTGCCCCATTTCAGTGGCGTCACGGCTTGCTAAGTATTCATTGACTGTAATGACATGAACACCTTTACCAGTAATCGCATTTAAGTAAACAGGCATAGTGGAGGTCAATGTTTTACCTTCCCCTGTTTTCATCTCAGAAATATTACCTTCATGAAGGGCGATACCCCCCATTAATTGAACCTGGAAAGGATACATGCCAAGGACACGGCGTGATGCTTCTCTGACTACTGCAAATGCCTCAGGCAGTATATCATCGAGTTTCTCTCCACCCGCGTAACGTTCTTGAAATTCTGTTGTTTTAGCAGACAGTTCTTCATCAGACAAAGCTTCCATGGCAGATGCCAAAGCTTCTATTTTATTTGCAGCCTTATTCAGGCGTTTAAGCTCAGATTTATTAGGGTCAAACAATTTATTCAAAATCCCCATTAAGCAGTCTCTCCTCTTATCTGTACAGGGTTCATTAGCCCTAGAATGATATAGATTAATAATCGTTCATATTTTTAAATTTCACATTAATAGTAACACTTACAAATGGACAAAACAACAGAAGGAGTGTGTACACACATGATATTTTTGGGTTATTTTACCTCAAAATATACTTAAGTTCATAACTGAGCTTTGAAATTTTGATAGAGAAATTGCATGAAGGGCTTAAATATTGAAGAGAGGTTTCCTCATAAATGGTTAGGCTGATTTCTAATTATAATAGAATTGATACACAAACATAGTAGACTAGGTGCCTCCATAGATGAGGTTTCAATAAGTTCAAGTTTTGATTGAACGAGATGGATTTATGCCCATTTTCTGATCACAATCATTCAATGAAAAAGCAGCCCCCTTACAGGAGCTGCCCATTATCAAGTATAAAATTAGCTTTGTGCTTCAATTAAGCCGTATTTGCCATCTTTACGTTTGTAAACGATGTGAGTGCCGTCAGTTTCTGCATCAGTATAGATGAAGAAATTGTGTCCTAGCATGTCCATTTGAAGAATTGCTTCTTCGCTGTCCATTGGTTTAAGATCAAAGCGTTTCACACGCACTACTTCTAATTTATCATCCTCTTCTTGCTCAACACCGACTTCTCCAGCTGGAAAAGTGAATAACTCTTTACCGCTTTCACGAGAACGACGGTTAACTTTTGTTTTATATTTACGAATTTGTCTTTCCAATTTATCGTTAATTAAATCGATACCTGCATACATATCTGTATTTGTTTCCTCTGCACGTAGCACTAGGTTAGGTAGCGGAATAGTGATTTCAACTTTTGTTGTTTTATCATTGTACACCTTCAGATTGACATGTACGTTTGCATCAGGTGTTTCTGTAAAGTATCTTTCCAATTTTCCGATTTTTTTCTCTACATATTCTCTGATTGCTGGAGTTACCTCAATGTTTTCACCACGAATGTTATAATTCATAAGTGAGTCCTCCTTTTCTACTCTATAACTATTAATATTCTCTAATCCCTTTTAAAAATCCTGCCTATATCGACAATTTGTTTAAGTTTAAATATTCAGGATTTTCAAGGAATTCATATATAGTATACCCTATTCAACAACAAAAAAGCACTACTTCTCATGATAATTCATTTGAGGTAATCATTTCCTCTTATCGTAATAAACTCCATCTGTCAAAATCGCCTCATAGGGGTTGGCATATTTTTGATTATGCTGCTTTTGCTCCCGTACCATTTTAAGGTTCCGAGCCACTTCCATTCTCCGTTTGGCCATTGCTTTCGCCAGTTCTTCATTCAGCTTCACACATAACTCGCCAAGCTTTTTTTCCTCGTCAGTAAAAGGAGGCTGTATGTCTTTTTGCAGACTTTCCCGAATACGAATGATTTCATCCAGCCTAGAAATAGCGATCTCGCGGTCTTTTTCCCAGCTCAAATCACTTAATACCTCTATCGCTTCCCTTGTTACCTGAAAATATTCCCGCAGTGCACTCATCATAAACCGAGCTCCTCTGTCTCTCATTTAAAAAAGCCCTGACTTCTGTAAAAGCCAAGGCCAAACCCCCATTACGTATAAATATTAATGAGCATTCCTTGGATTTCGCCAATCATGCCTAATAAATGTATACGTTTATCTTCCTTATCAAGGACTGCATTTGTGAGGTCAACCAGCTTTTTATCCACTTCTTTTACAAGCTTATACACCTTTGCTGATCCACGATGATTAAAACCGCGATGCTCCTCTAATTGCAGCCCATTTTTTACGGCATCATCTAAAAAGTCTTTCACAAGCTTCTTATATTTTCGTAAATAATCAACCGACTGAGTTTCACCGAGCCTCTTGCCCTGCTCCTCAATCTCCTGCATTTTCCGTGTCAATCGCTCAAGAGTCAAATCATTGCGCCTGGTTCCCATAACCTCTTTAAAGGCAATGGAATCCTTCGCTACCTCTTCCTTAGAACTAACCTTTTGCAAACCAGTCCTGCCTACTCTTTGTACCTCCATGAGATCACCTCAACTTTGTTACTTCAATAATTGTAGCACACCCTGTGGAAGTTGGTTGGCTTGTGCTAACATGGCCTGTGCTGCCTGATTTAAAATGGTATTCTTTGTGAACTCAGTCATCTCAAGAGCCATGTCTACATCGCGAATCCGTGATTCTGCAGAGGTTACGTTTTCACTCATTGTTTGTAAATTCGTAATCGTATGCTCCAGACGATTCTGCATCGCACCTAAGTTGGAACGCTCAGCAGAAACGGCCGCGATCGCTGCATCAATTTTTGAAAGAGCAGCATTCGCAGCCTCTGCTGTTTTCACATTTAATGGTGCAGCTGCGGTTCCTAATCCGAGTTCTTCAGCATTCATTTTATTTATCGTTAACTCAATCGTTTGGCCTGCGTTGGCTCCTATTTGAAAACTAAATTCAGATTGGCTTCCATCTAATAGTTTCGCACTATTAAACTCAGTCGTCTCACTCACACGCTCAATTTCTGCTGTAAGCTGATTATACTCTTCCTGGATGGCTTCACGATCTTCATTCGTATAAGTCCCATTCGCGCTTTGAACCGTTAATTCTCTCATACGCTGCAGCATTTCGTGGACAGATGACAAGGAGCCTTCTGCAGTTTGAATGAGAGAAACTCCATCAAGGGCATTTCGTTCCGCCATATTTAGACCGCGAATTTGTGAACGCATTTTCTCTGAAATAGCTAGTCCCGCTGCATCATCGGACGCTTTATTAATACGAAGTCCTGAAGATAGCTTTTCTAAGCTTTTATTTGTATTGGTTGTATTAGTTGATAGATTACGATAGGCGTTCAAGGCAGAAATATTATGATTAATTTTCATGGAAATGCTCCCTCATTCTATTAGAATTTTTTCCTCATCACGTTATTTTCATAGGCCGATACCATCTTAATTAACGAATCAGCCTTTGCATTATTTTTCAATTGCATGGCATCATTCCAGGCTGTGGATAGAGTCTCAACGATTTTGATCAGGAATGAAATGCTATCCGTATTCTTAGTTAGATTTACCCGGATCAGCTCATCAGCCAGGAAATTATAGAGGGTGTCCAAATTCTCCGTAATTGGGCCTGCTTCATACCGAAGTCCCACACCAAGACGATGAACGATATCACCGGCCCTTTGCAGGCTTTTATTAGCCTGGAATAAATTAGACTCATCTATTTGATCAATGGCCTCATATAAATTGGTTAATAGTCCTTCATACAGCAATGCCGTTAATTCCTGAGATGATTTTTGCACAATAAGTTCCTCTGTTAAAAATTCCATTCACAAAAACCTCCATATCCTCTTATTTTATATATCGACGGGCTAGTTATATTGTTTATCGAGCTCTTCTAATAAAAGGAGGATTTCAGCAATCACTGCATAAAGCTGCGGAGGAATTGAAT
Source organism: Pradoshia sp. D12 (assembly GCF_008935075.1). NCBI lineage: Bacteria > Bacillati > Bacillota > Bacilli > Caryophanales > Bacillaceae > Pradoshia > Pradoshia sp. D12. Next base: position 3,590,788 of record NZ_CP044545.1, read on the forward strand.
CTCCAAGATCAATGTCTAAAAGATGGCTGACCAATGACTCATCCTCCTGCAGATGGATATCATTTTTCTTAGCCGTTTCAATAATCCTTCTGGCTACTTCCCCAGTTCCCTGAGCGACTAACTGCGGGGCCTCTCCATTTTGTTCTTCGTACCTGATGACGGCAGCGGTCGGTCCATTCATCTTTTTACGGTTCATTTGATTGAAATATTGCTGTCTCATATCGTTATGTCATACCCCTTTTTCGTAAAGGCTGTTTGGACTGTTGGACTTGCCTCTCGTTCTGAGCTCTTCGTTTCCACGGTCATCGGTTTAAATTGAACCGAGCCAATCGAATAACCAATTTCCTTGAACCGATCAAGCGATGAATCCGATATCCGAGTCATTGATTGCTGTAAATCTTCCTTATCACTTTTAAAGGTTAGGAACAAATTTCGATTGGTTGCCGTCAGCGAAATCCCAATCTCACCAAGCCGCTTGGTCTCCATCACAAAGTAAAGGCTGCAGTTCTCCCAATCAATTTGATCCTTATCAGATTGAGAGTTTACAAATACTTTCACATTCTCAACTTCCTTATGAAGTAAAAGCGGAAGCTGCATGGCCAGATTCTGCATACCGGATGAGTCAGGCTTAGCTAGAAGCTGCTGACCGGTTAGATTTTGAACAGCCTGTTCCACCTGCTGAGCCAGCTTCGGATTAAGCTGGTCAGATTGCAAGATCGAAAGCAGAGAGGATTTTACAGTTTGCGGCATTTCAGGCTGTTTTCCATTCAAAAAAGATTTCGCCACCTCATGTTCATTCATCATCCCAAGTTTCCGAATCAGCTCCAGCACATTACGTCCAGACTGCTCTGGCTTTGCACCTTGAGTAAATACATCTTCACCGACATTACTCGTCACGCCTGCCACAAAATGCTTAACTTTAACATCAGACGGTTTAAACAAAAGACCTTCTACGGATGCTTTAACTTCCTTCACGATCTGGTTCGCCTCAAGGGACTTTCCACTCATAAGAAAATTCTTTGCTTCCTGCAATCTGCTGCTAGCCTGCAGGAGCTTCTTCTCCGTCGACATATCGGTATAAAGCATAAATTCACCTTTTAAAATAGCTTGATCGAGTTGCTTAATGGTAGATTCCAAGACCTGCTTAACCTGGGGCTGTTTTTGCTCCATCATTTTGATAGACTGATCCAAGTTTCTCGTAATCTCTCTTTTTATATGTTTAAAATCGATCGTAAGCTGAGATAGCTTTTTACTAATTTCAGTAACAATCACATCTTTTGATGAGAGATTCAGACCCTGGATGATCTGATTGATTGCATTCTGCTCAGATTCGGTTAATGAGTTGGCCGGTTTTACATCCATTAATTTTGGGTTTTCCTCCTGCATGATTGATAATGCCGTCATCAGTTCTTTGCGGGCTAATAATTCTCTACCCTTGGACACAAGCTCTGTTGCCTTTTCAACCACTCCTGTCAGACGTTCAATACCTTCAAATAGTTTCGCAGAGTCACCACTCAGAAATTCCGTTGCTTTTGCAAAGACCATCGCCATGGAAGAATCCTTTTGAACACTTTTCATCAAATCCATTACTTCCTTGCCATGAACAGAAACCTCCATATTCACTGGAGTGACTGCTACCTTGCTTTTATCAATGAGGGAAAGAATTTGAAGTAAAGCTTCTTTACCAGCCTGCAGAGATTTTAAGATGGCACTCTTTTCAGCTTGAGAAAGATCTGGTGAATCCTTTATAAATTTCATCACCTGTTCAGTGATTTTGGCAGAATCCTGTTGGTGTATGATGGCTGATTTTAAATCGCGGATTGTAGTTATCGGCAGATGAATAGATGGTGTAGAAATCCTCGAAATCTCCGGAAGCTCTTTTCCAATCTCACTGACCATCTTCCCAATCGATTCACCATGCAAGGCAGAGTGAATTGCTTTCAGCTCATGATTGCGTACCTCTAACTGACGCTCCGCCAAAGCCGTAATGGTAGCTAATTTTTGCTCCACTGTCCCCGCCTCTGTGTTCATAAAGCGCTGAATCGTCTGTAAACTATCTTTAGAAAGCGGATAACCTTTTTCCTGCAAAATTTGCACAGCCTGACGGAAGTCTTTATTAGATGCATCAACACCGGCCGCTTTCAGAATCTCTTCAACCTTGGTAGGAGCCTGGCCTTCTGCTGCGGGCTGACTTGTTGAAAGAGTTTTAACCGTTAATTGGTCATTGTTAATTGCTGTAATCTCAACTTGAGCCTTGTTCTGTGCCGGCACTCCATTTTCAAACGCCATGCTCATCTCTTTCCCTTTTAAAGAAACAACAGCTGTATTAACGGATACCCGTTCTTTAATGGTTACAGACTGAATCTGTCCAACTGAATATTGATTGCTTTTTCCGTTTAAGCTATGCCCCGAATGGATTGCTTGAATCTGCATTGCGTTCACTCTCCGTCCAAATTCCTTATTCTTTTTATCGGTAAATTGCCTACAAATATTAGTTTGTGATAAAGAAATAGACACAATTTCCTAGTTTGCCTAAGCACTAATATTCGTTAAAAAGAACAAAAATTTCTTAATATACAACAAAACGCTTGCTATGACAGAAATAATCGGCAATAATGGGTATAAATAACACATAAGGGTTTTTAATCAAAATGGAAGAAGGATGAGAAATGAAAAGGGGTAAAAGTATCCATATACTGAATGGCTTACTAGTTGTATTAATCATATTTAACATCTATTCTTTCATAACTGGAAGATTACAAGGATTGAACTTAGCCATTCTTGGATCTGTGCAAATTCTCATGATTGGTATTATTAATAGTGTGCATCATATGTGGATCACTCATATAGAAGATCAAGATATAGTCGAGTAATATAGAAAGAAAAGGGCCGAAAGATGAACAATCTACTTCATCTTTCGGCCCTTCTTTAAATAGAATCAGGCTTGTCCGCCTGTGGAATATTGCTTTTGTCGATTAAGTTGAATAGCCTGCTTCCATGTATCACGAAACTCTAAAACTAACTCCTCCGCCTCATCCAACATAGCAGGATTATTTTTTGTATTCGCCTCTATCAACCGACTGTTGATATAATCATACATCGCCATCATATTTTGTGAGATCTCCATATCCATATTTAAAGTGATTCGTAATTCACTAATGATATTTTGCGCCTTTAGAAGATTCTCATGTCTGGCCTGGATTTGTTTCGACTCCATCGCAACTCGTGCAGCTTTAATAAATTTCAGGCATCCATTATACAGCATAAGCGTTAATTCTCCCGGTGAAGCAGTGGTAACAGTATTCGTTTGATAAGCCTGATACGGATTTTGTATTGCCATTTATACGTACACTCCTTTTTATTAACCAGTCGCAAACATCGATGATAAATATCCTGATTGGCTGTTTGCCTGTTGAATTGCTTTTTCCATCGCAGTGAATTGTTTATAGTAGCGATTCTCTACCTGGACTAGCCTGTCCTCAAATCGACTAATACGATCATCAATATTGGTTAAATCTCTTCCCATCGTAAACGTAGCATTGGTCGACAATGAGGTTCCCGCTCTTGCCTTCAGCTGGTCAGTAGCTGCAGATATATTTTTCTGCAGCTTTGATAGAATCCCATCCTCCGAAGCAAATAAAGCTTCTACACTTTCAGGATCATCCTCTAAAGCCTGTTTTAATTTGGTTTCATTGATTTCGAGTTTACCGCCTGCCATGTAATCAGAGGTTGTCGTGATTCCGATGCTGCTTAAGGATGAATACATACCTGTTGATGTATTAACCGAGCTATAAAAGCTCCCCCGCATGGAATCTAAAGCTCCATTTAAAATAGAATCATTGCGCAGCATTCCTGTCTTCGCAATATTTTCCCATTTCTCAACCTCTTTTTCACTCAAGCTATCACGTTCATCATCTGTTAAAGGTAAATAGTTTCGGTTACGTTCCTCGCTGACCTTACTTTGGATTGTTGCAATTAATTCATTGTATTTATCTACAAAGCCCTTTATGTTGTCGTACACTTTAGTAGTATCATTGTTAATTCCAACCGTAACCGCTTCAGTAAATTCACTCTTAAGCGTGAATGTGACACCATTCATAGTGAATGTGTTACTTGCCCGCTGAGTCTCTAAACCATTAATTTTTAATAACGCATTGGAACCTGCTTTGTAATCAGCTGAAGTCAATTGAAGGGCTTGAGCTAATGATGAATTATCTATTTGAATATCCTTCAAATCTGTGGAAAAGGTACCTGTTTCTTTTCTTGTCATAGATATTTTGTCTGTAAATGAATCATAGAACATGTTTAATCCAAGCTTTGATGAATTCACTTTACTGATTACGTTATCCAGAGATTGATCAGAAGTAATGAAGAATGTTTCACTCATCTCTCCACTTGAGGTTGTAGTCTTCATGTTCATGGCAGTATATTTTTTCGTATACTCAGCCTCTATTTCTATATCCTCACTTGCAGCAGTTTTAAGATCAACCTTACCTGTTTTGAAATTTACCGTACCAGATATAGTACCAACACTAAAGTCTCCATTTTCGTCAATCGTAACAGATTTACCCCCAACTTTCAGGGTCATAGACCCTTCAATAATGGCTACTTTAGAAAGTTGAAAGCTTGTGGCATCTTTAGCTATAGAGATTTTTTCTACCTTTTTATTGGTTACATAGTTTACTTCGATGGCTGACCCTGATGCAGGTATATTATTTTCGAATGTAATAATTCCTTTATCAATTGAATAATTTCTAACGTCCTTACCATCGGCATCCTTCGAATATTGCTCCAACACTTTTCCTGCCACTTTTATTTGAACCTGATCATTTTGAATAGCTACAGTGTCAGGTAATTTAAGATCAATGGATGACCCGTTGGCCGTAAACTTTTGTGTTTCGACCACACCTGTTTTCCATTCGATAGCTGAAGAAAAGTTGCCCGACATGGACTCTAGGGGTTTACTGGAATCCATTTTTGGATTTTTACCAGACAATTCTATAGTTGTAAGAGAAGCAGCTTTCGCTAGTTTAACATCGGATAATTGATAACTGGTTGCGCTCGCGCCAGATGTTGCGGTGGCTGTAACCGCTGCATCATTTGTACTGCTTGTCGTTCTGGAACGATAGGAAGAACTCAGCTTCATATTCAATACATCTTGGCGAAAATTCGTTAACAGTGTATTGATAGAACGGTAATCATCACGTTTCCACTCAAGTGTCTGTTTATTTTGCTTTAATTTATCTAAAGGGATTCTTTCAGCCTGCATCAGCTGTTTAACCATCGTATCGGTATCTATACCACTAGCTAAACCGGAAATACGCATTTTTTCACATCCTTAAACTTTTCTGTCTACAAACAAAGCCATGTTCTCTACCATAGCTGCATACATATCAAGCATCTTCTTTGGAGGAATTTCACGTAGCACATTGCCTGTTGCGTCATCAACCACGGTTACATAATATTCATTTAGATCCTCGTGAAGCTCAAATTTTAAAGACGCATGCATCGGTCCTATAAATTTATTCATAGCTTCCGTTGTTTCTGTTAGCTTCTCTTTCATTTGTACATCTGTCATAGGTGACTGTTCTTGTTGAGGAATAACATTTTGAATCAAAGCCTGCTCTTTTATAGGAACAGAACTTTTAGTAAAAGACTGTGGAGCCAAATAACCAACATCAGCCGAAATACTATTCACCCTCTCGCACCTCCAACTATTCAGTTCACTGTTATTAGGTATATCGGTAGGATTGGGGGAATTTTAAGAGGAAGGTGTAAATAAAAGGGATATTACTAACGATTTCGCTTAGTAATTTGAAAGTAACAATTAGATTAAAACTTACACCTCACTTCTTTCTACTAAATAAAAAATCCGGTTCTCCCTTAAGGAAAACCGGACCTTCATTATAATTAACGAAGAAGTTGTAAAACTCCTTGTGGTTGTTGGTTAGCTTGAGCCAACATTGCTTGTGCTGCTTGAGAAAGAATAGAATTCTTTGTTTGCTCCATCATTTCTTTCGCCATGTCTACGTCACGGATACGAGATTCTGCAGCAGTCAGGTTTTCACTAGAATTGTTTAAGTTATTGATTGTGTGCTCTAAACGGTTTTGGTTTGCACCCAGTTTAGAGCGCGCACTTGATACTAAATTAATAGCAGCATCTACTTTAGCAATATCATTATCAAAATTTGTTGATGTACCATCCGGATCTAAATCTTTAACATCTAAATGCTCTGAACTGAATCCTTTAGAAGCAACAGGTGTTGGTGGAGTAGTCGCCTCGCCATCAGCAGATTTTATTTCTATAGAAAGGGTTTGCCCTGCATTAGCACCAATCTGGAAGTCCGATTTGAAGCTACCATCTAATAGTTTCTTACCATTAAACTCAGTACGTTCAGCAATCCCATCAAGTTCTTTATTCAACTCTGCAATTTCATCCCTAATAGCCGTTAAATCTTCTGTTTCAAGTGAACCTCCATTACCTGCTTGTACAATCAATTCACGTTGACGTTGTAGGATAGAGTGAGTTTCACTTAAAGCACCTTCAGCTGTTTGAATCAAAGATATATCATCTTGGGCATTACGAGATGCTTGATCTAATCCACGAATTTGCCCACGCATTTTTTCAGAGATTGAAAGGCCTGCTGCATCATCACCAGCTTTATTAATACGTTGTCCAGAAGCCAATTTCTCCATTGATCCTGCTTGTGCATTTGTAGCCGCACCCAATTGACGGTGTGTGTTTAATGCTGTGATATTGTGATTGATAATCATTTAATTTTCCTCCTTGGAATGTGTAGGTGGACTTCCTTTTCCACCTGATAGATTTTAAATTTATATATTAATGGAAACTGGCCCGTTGCCTAGGATGGGGGGTTCCAGTAATAACGAGATTAAAAAAGACGGGCGGTTCTGAAACTGGGATGCTTCCTGCATCGTAGTTTAGTACCGCTCGTCCATGAGCAAATAGGTATCTATTTGTTTTGTTGGTTATCCAATAGTTCCCCACGCGTAATTTTTACGTGTTTGGGGGCATCAATAGCTAAGCGAAGGTGTCCATCTTCACTTTTAACGACCTTAACGATGATGTCATCGCCAATTTTTATAAATTCACCAGGTCTTCTACCAAGTACTAGCATAGTTGTGGTCCTCCTCCTTGAGAAAAGTGATCAGTTTGTAAGACCCCCATAGAGAACATTACCCTCCTTATGCTTTAGTACACATAAAAAAAGTAAACATCCCCTATCTCACATTCGCGTCCTGCGAAGATTCAATAAGAAATATTTACTCGTCCTGAGTATTCAGTATGAAATTTTTTCGGGTTGTTTCTCTTACATAATCTATATCGGAAACTTATTTTAACATTTAATAGTTTTAATATAAAATTTTAACATTTTTTATAATAAAAAAATCGGAACCCATAGAGAATTCCGATTTCGATAGATTTAACGTAGCAATTGAAGCACATTTTGCGGTGTTTGGTTAGCCTGCGCAAGCATTGCTTGAGCTGCTTGAGATAGAATGGATGATCTTGTTTGCTCCATCATTTCTTTCGCCATATCCACGTCACGAATACGAGATTCAGCAGCTGTCAAATTCTCTGCAGCATTGTCCAAGTTCGCAATAGAATGCTCTAATCGGTTTTGGTATGCACCAAGCTTAGAACGTCCAGTAGAAATCTTAGCAATATTCTCATCTAAAGTAGCAATTGCTGCCTCTGCCCCAGTTTGATTGCTGATATCAGCATCTGCAATTGCTGCTTGAATATCATCTAATTTCACGCTAGTTAAATCAACTTGGATAACTTGATCTTTATTCGCACCAACATGCATAGATAGAACACCTGCATTACCAGCAGTACCATCAAGTAATTTTTGTTTATTGAATTCTGTATCAGTATTAATACGTCCAACTTCTGTAGCCAAGGCATCAAACTCATCTTTCAAAGCTGCTCTGTCTTCTGCAATGTTAGTATCGTTCGCAGATTGCACGGCCAATTCACGCATACGTTGAGTAATTGAATGTACCTCGTTAAGAGCACCTTCAGCTGTTTGGATCAAAGAAATACCATCTTGAGCGTTACGAGAAGATTGCTCTAATCCGCGGATTTGACCTCGCATTTTTTCGGAAATAGATAGACCAGCTGCGTCATCTCCGGCACGGTTTATACGAAGACCTGAAGACAATTTTTCCATTGAACTGGATTGTGCGTTGTTCGCTACACCAAATTGGCGGTGCGTATTAATTGCTGCGATATTGTGATTGATAATCATAATAAAAAATCCTCCCTGATTTAACGGATCACGTCCATGTGGTCCTTTTTTGTGTATAAGAGATTAAAAGCGGCCGTCTCTCCTTCTCTTGTACACTATTTGTATCGGGTGATTTCAATCGCTCTCTATGAGTCTTTCGTCCTATTTTTAGAGTTATTAATCAAATCTCCAATATTAACCGTAACCTCCGCTGCTTCTACATTTTCATGCTGAATTTCCTCAAATAGTTCCTTTCGATAGACGTCGACTTGCTTTGGGGCTTTAATGCCAAGCTTAACCTGATCGCCCTGTACAGAAACAACTGTAATTTCAATATCGGAACCGATTAATATGGATTCATCTTTTTTCCTCGATAGAATAAGCATGCTTTACTCCCCCTTGCTTTCTACTTTTGGAAATAAAGGTGTTCTAGTTTGGTAGTTTGTTTGATTCAGAATGATTTGTTTTCCTTTACCCTTCTTCGTATCCATAATAAGCGGAGCCTGAAGATTAATCGTTGACTCCTCGAATGGCTCCTTCGCTGTCACAATCGAAAACACCGTAATATGTTCCTCTGTTACCCCTAATGATTCCACAATTTCATCATCTAATTTAAATTCATAATCAGGGTAGGTTAGGAACGGACTTGTAACCACGAAAGCTAGATTCGGTGTCTTCACAGATTGAAGCACAAAGAATGATTGATCATCTGTTAAAAGAAGCAGCACAAATTTCTGTTCGTTCGGAAAGCCGGGAATACCTTCATCAAAGGTAATGATAACTTTTTCTTCGATCACTTGCTCACCATGATATTTTGTTGTCAGCTTCACGTTAGCTTCACCCCTATAGTTTCATTTCGAATGGATTTTGATTAGCTATAAAAAATTCAAGAGATTGATATTGTTTCATGTAATAGCTTATACTGCCTGGAATAATTAATCGTTGGCTGATGGGTTTGTACCTGAATATTCACCTTCTGAGGCTGTATATCTGTTCGATCGATACATCTGCAATCTGTTGTTCAATCGATTGATTAATACGTTTGATCTGGTAGCCGAGCTGCGCTGATGTTGAGTTCATTTGTAATTGGGCAATGGGCATGGATAGTCTCTCCTCCTCAAAACATACAAAAAGAGTTGACCCAATTGGCCACTGGGCGCTTCTTGAGTCAACTCATCTTTTTTTATCGTAAGAAATCAACCAGGCTTGGCTGAATGATGCTCGCTCCCATTTGTAAAGCAGCTCTGTGCACACTTTCCTGCGTAATAAAATCCGTATAGACCTTTTCCATGTCTACATCTTCATTTTCACTCAGTACCTTTTTCGCCAATACCTCCTGGTTATCTATTCTGGATTCCAATAGCTCCAGGCGATTATAGCGGGCGCCAAGGTCGGAGCGTTCCGCTGAAAAGGTAGTAACCAAACCATCGAATTTCTGGAGTAAAGAATCAAGATCCATATCATCCTCTGATAACTCTCTCTCAATCTCTCCAATTGTATTAAATAATTCCTGACTGAATAGCTGAGAAGGATCTGCATTTGCCTTCAATTGAATTCCTCTTGATACTTCCACCAGATAGGGATCATTCTCTGAATTGACCACGACACCATTTGCATCGGAGGTAACAGGTGCTGTATTCACACTCGTACCATTAAAAATATAGCGCCCGGCAACCTGCGTATTTGCTACGGATACTAAGTCCTCTTTCAGCTGAGCGATTTCCTTTGCGATGGCTTCCCGGTCGGTGGTTTCGTTTGTATCATTTTTTGCCTGGATCATCAATTCACGGATACGTTGAAAACTTTTGTTACCCTGATCCATTGAAGCCTCTGAGTTATCCATCCAAAGATAAACTTCCGATAAATTGCGCTTATATTGCTCTACTTCATTCAGGCTTGTCCGATAATACATCCCCTTTTGGGCAATCACTGGATCATCGGAGGCCTTTGTAATCTTTTTACCTGTTGATAGCTGTTCAAGATATTGCGCCATCGAGCCATAGCTCTTATTGATATTCCGCAAAGAATTGGCTGCAACCATACTTTGTGTGACTCTCATACCTATTCACCTACCTGCCACCGACGCCAAGGCCGTTGATTATTTTATCGAGACATTCATCAATCATCGTAATCATTCGTGCTGATGCATTATATGCCTGCTGAAATTGAACCATATTGGTCATTTCTTCATCCAATGAAACTGCACTGACGGAAGAACGTCGGTCGCTGACATTCTGCAACAGGGTCGCACTGTTCACAGATAATCGATCCGCCTGTTCCGTTTTAACAGCCAATGTTCCTATAATACTTTGCAGGTAAGCGCCTAAACTTTCTTTTTCAGCAGCTGGAGAAGAGTCAGCTAATGCATCCTTATAATTGAGCTTTTCATAAAAGACATCTGCAAGCTTCAATAGATTGCTTGCATCACCATCATTAGGAGTAGCAACGGACGCATTAGCAATATAATCGTAGCTTTCTTTTATTTCATCGGATATTCGAATGCGGCTGGCAAAACCCTTGACGTTCTGAGGATCAGCATTATACTCATCAGTAAAAAACAGAATATCTTCATTAAAATCTTCTATCTTCGCAGCTGGATCACTCTCGAGAGCTGTTTTCCAGGCTGCAAGCTCCTTCGCACTTAGACCATCCTTATGAACCTTATTAAACTCTGTCGCAAAGGTATAAGCCATATGATCAAGTTCTTTAATCATATCCGGCAAATCCCCTGCCAGTTTTCCTTCTGTATTTGTATATCCGTATGTTTGCAAAAGGGACAGCAGCATGCCCTCAGAGATAAAGGTAGCAGTAGGTACTGCATTCCCACCAATTGAAATGGTATCCACCGCACCATCCTCCCCATTAAACATTAAAGCAATAGGATTAACTGTAGTAGAATCAACCAAAGTCAACGGTTCAGCCGTGCCGTTATTTAGCTTTATTACAGCCGATCCCATTGCCTGCGCCTGTGAATTACCGCCGTTTTTCACATAATCGACCTTTATATTCATCATGGAGGATAGTTCATCAATCAACAAATCACGGGAATCGTATAAATCATTCGGCAAATAGCCATGCGGTTCAATCGCTGCAATTTGTTTATTAAGCTGGTCGATGCTTCCCAGCATGCTATTGGCCTTTTCAACCGTCACATTCAATTCATTCTTCAAATCGGAGCGGACCATATTTAGGGAGCTGTTCAGGTAGGTAAACGTATCAGCCAGTGCAATTCCTCGCTCACGTACAACAGCTTTACCACCTGAGTTGACAGAATTGGTGGCCAAGTCCTGTATGGATTGCCAAAATGAATCAATGGAATCACTAAGCCCTGTTCCCTTAAGCTCGTCCATGACATCCTCTATTTTGCTTAACCCTTCCGCTCTCCCCGTCCAATATCCTAGCTTCGTGCTTTCGCTTCTATATTGAACATCCAAAAAGCTTTCACGAACCCGCTGAATGGAGCCCGCTTTAACACCGGTACCCATTTGACCAGGAATTTGTTCGCGGTTCATACCCGGGTTTGGGTAAGCCGTTTCCGCTGCCATGTTAACCCGTTGGTGTGAATATCCGAGTGTATTGGCATTGGCAACGTTTTGGCCCACTACATATAAAGCTGCCTGCTGAGTCGTCAGTCCGCGCCTGGCTGTTTCTAACCCATGAAAGGTTGATGTCATAAATGCTCCCCCTGTTTCTTTTTAGGCCTTCGAATCAAATAGCGATTTACTTGGTTTTCTTGCACCCTCTGGATCCTGTGGCCTGTCGTATGTATAGCTCTCATTCTCTGGTAACATAAGATTTAAATTCAGATTCACAAATTGAAGAGATTGATAGATTAACTGCTGATTTAATTCATTCCGCTCTTTTAAACTCATAATCTCTTCTCGCAATTCAGCGCCCAGGCTGGTAAGTTCTGTTCGCACGTTTTCCGAAGCATATTGAATACATTCTGATAAGAGTGCGGTTCCATTCTGCACGCCCTTTTCTCTAAGAAAGGCATGTACATCACTCTGCCGCACATTCTCAAGCCGTTCAATCGCAACGACTAGCTTCCTCTCCTGAACAAGCAGACTGCTTAACGACTTTAACTCTTCTGCTTTAATGGCCTCTGTTTTTTCCTGAGCCATTTTGTTCAATTCTCTGTGCAGATCGACCAGCTGCTGAAGGGTTTGAATGATAGATTGAGCTGACATTAATTAGTTCACCCCATATAAAAAAAGAAAGCCAGTACAAACCTTATACTGGCTTCAGGTTTAGTTTTTTGAGTAAAAATCCAATACGCCTTTTGCTGTTTCATTGACATTCACTTGATAGGTGCCGTTCTCTATCTGCTTTTTAATTTCGTCTATTTTAGCCTGACGCTCAACCTCTACACTCGATAGCTGTTGCAATTCTTTCGCTTTACTGGAAATTTCCACTTTATCGGCAAGCTGAGAAGGCTTCATGGAGGTATCGGCTTTATTAACTGCCTTTTGGTACGGATTTACGCCATATTGATTAAGATGATTAATTTTCATTTCGCGTTCCTCACTTTCCCTTCCGTCACACTAGCTTCCAAGGTCTATGTTGATCTTTTAATCTGAGTCATATTATGTCTCAGGCAGATCATCAAGAAGACCTTCTTGCTTATCTACTGTTAGTATCGACATCAAGGGTAATTTGTTTACTGTCTGTGATGAAAATTATGACATACAAAAAAGCAATATTCAAAAAGGACTTAACAGGTCTAAATGCTTATTTTTAGTGCGTTTTTCGGTAATAGGTCATTTGGCGCTCACGTTCCTCTATCTCTTTATAGAGTACCTCATCCCGTTCATGCCTCACAAGGTCTGCCTGAAGATCATCCCTGCAGTCTGCACAAAAGCGGCCCTCGCGAATGAGGGAACCGCAATGCTCACAGGCATAGCCCAAATTAGGGTTGGATGTAATACGCAGCTTTCCACTCCTGATAAATCTCATTAATAAAGATTCATCTACACTAGTTGCCTTCACCACCTGAACAATCGTTGCCGTGCGGTTCTCTCGCTTACGGATATAATGGTATACATCATTATAAATGGCCTCTTCTTTTTTATAGCAGCTCTCACATACATCTCTGAATTGATTTTTCACGAATAGAGCCTGGCAAGTCGGACAGTTGGTCAATTCATTCATATTCTTTACCTCCTCAGGAAATGCTCTTAGATTACTTATCGGATATTCTCTTCAAAGATAAAGATTATCGTGCAATCGTCAAAGAAATGATCCTTTTTGCCCCCGCCTCCTTTAAAAGCGCACCAGCATGCCTCAAGGTGGTGCCTGTCGTATAAATATCATCCAGTATAAGAATCGTTTTGTCCTGAAAATCTGAGGCTTTAGGATGGATACGAAAGACCTGTTCAGTGTGGATACGATCATACCGACTCTTCTTAGACTGTTTTTCACCATGTACACGAACTAACCCATTTTCCAAGACCATTCCAGCCATCATACCGATTGCTACAGCCTGATTAAACCCACGCTCGTTCAGGCGCTCGTCACTCAGCGGAATCGGAATGACAAAATGAGCCTTCGGCGCTTTTTTACGCAGTTCGGCAGCAAATATACGTGCCAATTCATAATCACCCCGATATTTAAATCGGGCAATCACATCCTTCATAAACGGATTATAGGTATATAAGGAGACATTATAATCAAGTGCTTGACCAAACATGGGATCCACCAGCCATTCTTCACAATCCGGACATTTGTCTCCCGTCTGAAGCGGTTTACAGCAAATCACACACGTATTCCCCTGAATCGAAATAAGCCTGGAGCGACAGGCCAGACAGAGCAAATCAGCCTCCTCTAAAAAGAAGATATTCGCCCAGCCTGCACTCTCACGAATAGGGCTGTGACAATATAGACAAAGTGATGATTGGAAAATCTTCAATCCAGCAGCCCCCTTTTGACAGCTTCTCTATTCATTTGGTTGATTTGCTGAATCGCATCAAGCATGGCATTAGTTTTTCCATAATGAAAATATACACAATCACCGCGAGGATGGTCCTTACTTCTTCCAATCCGTCCTGCAATTTGGACGAGTGCTGACTCGGTAAAGATTTCATCCTCAGCCCCAATCACCGCTACATTCAATTTAGGAATCGTAACGCCTCTTTCCAATATCGTGGTTGTCAGTAAGCCCTGAATCTCACCTCTGCGCAGCTTCATTATTTTATCTTTACGTTCCGAATCCTCTGCATGGACAGAAAGAATTTCAGGAGCATAGCCTTGAAAGAGAGGAAGGGCTTTTTCCATTAATGCGATATTCGGGAAAAAAATAAGAAAGGGGTTCTTACATTCGATAGCAGTTTTGAGCCAATACAAGAGAGGATTGGGAAGTTTATTTTTCTGAATGGATGATTGCCAGTTTCCAACCCATTTCATAGTGGGGACAGGAATAGGGTGTCTGTGAAAACGGGCAGGGAGGAGAATTCCATTTCTTATACCCTGTTGAAATTCGAGCTGCCACTGTTTTGAAGGCGTTGCCGTCAAATAAATAACAGCAGCATCTTTCTTACACGCCTTTTGAACCGCATATTGGAGATGAGGATCAAAGGAATAAGGGAACGCATCTACTTCATCAATAATCATCACTTCGAAGGCATCGGCATAACGCATTAGCTGGTGAGTGGTCGATAAGACAAATGGAGCAAAAAGCTGTTTTTCTTGACTGTCACCATATAGGGCTACGATTGGAATATCTGGAAATACGCTGCGCAGCCTTGGAGCAAGCTCAAGGATAACATCTGTACGAGGAGTCGCCAGGCAAACCCTTTTGCCTGAGAAAAGAGCTTCTTCTATACCGGCAAAGATCATCTCTGTCTTCCCGGCTCCGCATACTGCCCAAATGAGTAAATCCATTTGATTTCGGACAGCTTCCATGATTTTTTCTGAAGCCTCCTTTTGGGAGAAGGAAAGTGAACCATCCCAACGAAGCCGAGCTAACTCAGGACTCCAGCCAAGATTTTCCCCCTTCCATCCAAAAAGAGTAGAGCAGGAGCTGATTCGGCCCATCATAATACAATGGCGGCAATACAGACAGTTTTCACCACACGCACTGTGGGGGAATGTTGCAAACAAACGGGAATCCGTATTGCCGCAGCGTCTGCATATACCATTCTCAATCCCTCTCACAGAATAAATTTGTTCATTTAAATCCAATTGTTCCTTTAATTCATTTGGAATTTCAGTTATGAGGAGTTCTTTACCAATGAGGAGCTGTTGCAGAGATATAGGTGAGGATCCTGTTGAGTGTCTGGATGCTTTCACGTTCAAATTGAAAACCTCCTTTTAAATAAAAAGGGGCGGCCAAACAGCCAAGCCCCATATTACTAGTTAATTATATCGTTTTGTCCAGCCAAGTCCCGTTGCTCCCTGGCCTAAGTGAGTACTAATAACTGCGCCAAAATAGCTTAGTCTAAATTCCGCTTCAGGGAATTTCTCTTTTAGCTCATTTAACATTTCAGTCGCTTCCTCTTCAATATTGCCATGGATTAAAACAGCCTGAAGAGGCTCACCTTTTTTATATTCCTGCTCAAAAAGCTCGACTATACGTTTTAATGCCTTTTTCTTCGTACGGATTTTTTCAAAAGGGACAATCACTTTGTTTTCAAAATGCAGGATTGGCTTCACTTGAAGCAAGCTGCCAATTAGAGCTGCAGCGCCATTTAAGCGGCCGCCCCTTTGCAGGTTGGATAGATCGTCTACCATGAAGTAAGCATTAGATGATTCGCGGAGTTCATGCAAGCGTGCGATGATTTCATCAGGATGTTTGCCTTCCTTCGCCATTTTGGCTGCTTCGAGTACAAATAATCCCTGAATCATGCAAGTGATCTCGGAGTCAAAAGCATAAACCTTAATGTCATCTACCATTTCTCCAGCTGTAATAGCACCTTGATAGGTACCGCTAATTCCACTCGATAAATGGATACTGATCACAGCATCATAGTCCTTCGCAAGCTCTTCATATTTTTCAACGAATTTTCCGGTTGCTGGCTGTGAGGTCGTTGGAAGCATATCCAAACGCTCGACCATTTCATAAAAGTCAGAAGCAGTTATTTCATTCTCCTCCTGATACACTTCATCTCCAAACACTACACTTAGCGGAATCATATGTATATCATATTGCGTTCGCAGGTCTTTTGGTATATAAGCTGTACTATCTGTAACTATTGCAGTTCTCATTATTGAAAACCATCCTTATTATTGAGATTTTCCTTATTATCTTCTCCATTTTAAATCATAATCAGTCTGTTTGCATTACATTGGTTAAAATGGTAATTTTTAAACTTTTCAATCTATATTTTTTTACCCAAAATCAGCAAATCTCTTTGCACTCCATCTAATTCTGCTACACTAGGCAAATGAGCCCATTCTTCAAATCCAAATTGCTTAAATAGACGTATGCTTGGCTCATTATGGGCAAAAATAAATCCCAGCAATGTATGAATCCTGAGGATGGGAGCATTCTTAATTGCATAGTCTAAAAATTTTGCTCCTATTCCTTTTTTTCGATAAGCCGGGTCAATATAGATACTGATTTCAGCAGTAGCTTGATAAGCAGGTCGTCCATAGAAATCCTGAAAACTGAGCCACCCTATAATCATACCATCATTTTCCATAACCCATAAAGGCCTTTTTTCAGAGGTATGATTCAAAAACCACTCCAAGCGACTTCCTACATCCACCATTTCCGTGTCAGCTGTCACCATTCTGCTCTGAATAGTAGAATTATAAATTTCAACGATGCGTGCTAAATCCTTCTCTTTAGCATCTCTAATTGTATACGGTTGATTCACAATATCTCCTCTCCTACCCTAATCTTTATTAAAAACTTTAACAAAATATGAAAAATGTATATACACTATTGAAAAAAAATATATAAACTGACAGTTTGACAGAATCCATCCCGATTAAAAAAGCACCAACCAATTGGTCGGCGCTTAAATCTATCATCTATTATAATCTAACTTCAACCCAGCCGTTTTTAATCGCATATACAACCGCCTGAGTACGATCATTTACATTCATCTTTTGAAGGATATTACTTACATGATTTTTAACAGTCTTTTCGCTGATAAATAAAGTCTCACCGATTCCTCTATTACTTTTGCCATCAGCCAATAATTGAAGGACCTCGCACTCACGTCTTGTCAGCAAATGCAATGGACGGCGAATCTCGACATTCATGACATTATCGCCATTTGCTGCTTCATCCGTTGCCAATCTTCTGTAATCACGTACTAGATTATGAGTAACCTTCGGATGCAGGTAGGAACCACCATCTGCAACGACTTTAACAGCGTCAATCAAGGCATCCGCATCCATTTCCTTTAATAAATAGCCGCGGGCACCTGTTTTTAAAGCATGGGTTACGTAGTTTTCATCGTCATGAATTGAAAGCATAATTACTCTGGAATCCGGAAATTTCTCAATCAACTGGCCTGTTGCCTCAACCCCGTTGACGTTTGGCATATTGATATCCATGATGATAACATCCGGATGATATGTATCAACAATTGAGATCGCCTCGCTGCCATCGTCCCCCTCAGCGATTACCGAGAAAGAAGATTCGAAATCGAGAATCCGTTTAACCCCTTCGCGAAATAATTGATGATCATCTATGATTGCAATTGTAGTTGTCATTATCTCTCATCCCCCATCTTTTTACAGTAAGTAGTCATTATCCTAATTATATTCTTGACTACTAGTAAACTCCAAACATTTACAATAAATATAACTAAAAAACTATTTTATAAAAAAATTACACAATTATTGATGCCTTTAATGGAATCTGAATATAGACAAGCGTACCTCCACCCACACTTGATTGAATGGTCATTTCTCCTTCAAGTGTCTCAACACGCTCATTCATTCCCATGATTCCAAAGGAACCTTCCTTTTGTTTATGCGGCTCAAATCCACGGCCATTATCCCGTACAGTCAATGTCCCTTTATCATTCAAAAGTTCCAGTTTAACCTGAATCAGGCTGGCATTCGCATGTTTGATTGCATTTTGGACTGCTTCCTGGGCAAGCCTGAATAACGCAACTTCATAATTCGGCTCAAGTCTTTTTTCCTGTCCATAAATCTGAAATTTAAAATCAATCTCTGAATTGTATTCACCAATGGTTTGCAAATACTTACGCAGAGTCGGGATAAGCCCAAGATCATCCAAGGCCATAGGCCGCAGGTCATAGATAATTCGCCTAACCTCAGCCAGCGCACTCCGAACCATCTGCTTCAGAGATTTTATTTCCAGCAACGCTTCCTCAGGACCGCGTTCCCTGAATATCCGCTCCGTTAAATCTGAACGGACCATCACATTGGCAAGCATTTGTGCAGGACCGTCATGAATTTCACGAGAAAGCTTTTTGCGCTCGGCTTCCTGGGCCTCAATGATTTTAAAGCCAAAGTCCTGTTTCTGTTTATACATATCGAGAACCTCAGACACGTCCTGCAGGTCACTTGTTAAATAATGCAGAACAACCGTGATTTGCGAAACGAGATTCTCAGCTCTATCAATAGTTTCCTTTAGATTAATGAGCCTTCTTTCAAGGTCATCTCGACGTTTACGGAGCTGTTTTTCCAGCTCTCTGTTCATGGTCAGGTCAACCTGATACGTATGTGCCTGTTCATAGGCTGCCCTCACTTGTACCTCCGTAAATTCCTTGAAACGGGAGGAAACATCTGATAAGCATTTACGGGATTCACGCGCCTTTTGATCAAGCTCATCCCCATCAGCAATGACCTTCAGCACCATTGTTTTAACAGATTCTAATTCAGAAGAAAGTTGAGCAAATTCATGCTGACAGTGTTCCCCTATTTCATATATTTCTCCCTTACTATTGTCCACGGTACTGATCATATGATTAAGGATGTTATCGAGTGCCTTTCCATCCAGCTTAGGTACCCGCATAATCTTACCTCCTGTTTGACGCAAAAGAATCCTCCGCTTCTTCTGTACCAATTCATATAAAATAGTTCGGTCTTCACGAATTTCCTTTGTGGGTGTTTTTAGAAATTATTGGGTAAATAAGTTAATATACCAGTGAAATACTACATAATAGTTAAATTATAGCACGATTACCAGTATTTTTTTTACTTTTTACTATTTCACATCTCCATCACAGCATATTACTCTTCTGTAATAAAGATGTCGTACGAACCGAATAATAAAGTATACTAGAAGGGATATAAAGAGAAAGGCGGCAGTTTAAATGCTGAATTCATATAAAACAGTAAAGGGATATGGCGAATCTGAACAAATCATCCAAAAGTCACGCTTTATTGCCTATGTGAATCGCGTGGAATCAGAGGAAGAAGCCATACAATTTATTCAATCAATCAAGAAAAAGCACTGGGATGCGACCCATAATTGTTCAGCCTATATGATCGGTGAAAATGACCTCATCCAAAAAGCCAATGATGATGGTGAACCTAGCGGCACAGCCGGTGTCCCTATTCTCGAAGTCATTAAGAAAAAGGGCTTGAAGGACACTGCGGTGGTTGTGACACGCTATTTCGGAGGAATTAAACTTGGGGCTGGCGGATTAATCCGCGCATACGGCGGAGCAGCTTCTGAAGGAATTAACGCAACCGGTGTGGTGGAAAGAAGATTAATGCGCATCATGAAATCCACGTTCGATTATACACTTCTCGGGAAAATTGAAAATGAACTTCGAAATTCGCACTATGCCATTAAAGAAATTCATTATCTGGACCGAGTCATGATTGAATCCTACGCAGAGGAAGACGCAAAGGAAGCCTTCATAGACTGGATGACGGATTTATCAAATGGACAGGCATCCATAGAAGAAGGCGAAATGCTATACCTCGAGCATGACCTCTAATTCTAAAAGAACTCAATTCCCCCTTCTTTGTCTAAAATCTTAGGAAAAAAGTTTAATTTTATCGACAAAATACAACAAGAATTATAGTTGCAATTAGGTAAAATGAATCAATACGATATTGGACAAAGAAGGGGTTATTTATGAAAAGAGTATACCAGGTTCTATTCAGCCTCACGGTACTCGTTGTCTGTCTATTGGCAACCTCCTTATCGGCAGAGGCACACGTGAAAAAAATATCCACTCCTGTTTTAACTCAGGAAATCCACAACATCTTCAGCACAGATTCTTCAAACTGTATACGCCATGAAATAATTTTCAATTCTATTAAAATTTAGGCCAACTTCCCCGCTAACTTTAACCATAGCAACCTAATGCAAAATAACTAAGCCAAAATACAACCCACACTTTTTATTAACTCGACAATTAGCCACTAAAAACAATTTTTATAGAAAAGAATCCATATTAAAGTCTATTAAAAAGATCCAAAGTATAACTATTAAAATAGTTAAATATTACCATATTTATCCGATATAATAAATAGGGGATTATTGTAATTAATGCATTTAAACTAGGGGGATATTGAATGAGGAATTCATTAATTAAAGGAATTAGTGCCTTTATTGTATTTTTGTTTTGTTTCATGGTTTCCACTGCCAATGTAAACGCTGCGGAAACATTACAAAAACAGAACAATGCTCAAAAAGGCGGTATAAAATTATTCAGTACTGCGGATGAGAAAGAATACACAGAGCAAGAGTTGATTGTTAAGTTTAAATCTGTCCTTTCTAAGGGTCAGCGAAAGCAAATCATCAACAGCATTAAAGGTAGTGAGCTATCCTTTTCTGAAACAGGAAATTATTCTTTAGTCTCTGTAGTAAAAAATACTGACCTATCTTCTATTGCCAAAAGGCTCTCTAAGCACAAATCCGTTCAATTGGTTGAACCAAATATATTATACAAAACGGCTTATACCCCAAAAGATAAACATTATAAAAAACAATGGCATTTACCAAAAATCAATATGCCAAAAGCATGGGATAAATCAAAAGGATCCTCTTCGATCATAGTTGCTGTTATCGATAATGGAATGCAGACAAATCATCCAGATCTAAAAGGGAAAATTACTAAGCAAAAAAATATTGTACGCAACAACTCGACGATAACATCGGCAGCTCATGGTACCCATGTAGCTGGTATCATTGCAGCTACTCAGAACACAATCGGTATTTCAGGTGTAGCTCCAAAGGTTAAAATCATGCCTGTTCAAGTTTTCAATGGGCAATATGCAGACGCTTATAGTATTGGTGATGGAATTGTATATGCAGTCAATAATGGTGCAAGAGTATTGAATTTAAGCTTTGGAAGTTATTCTTACAGTTCATATGTAGACAGTGCAGTGGCATATGCGCATTCGAAGGGCGCTATTATTATTGCAGCTGCAGGTAATGACAGCACCTCCTACACTTCTTATCCAGCTGCTTTAAATCATGTGTTGGCAGTTAGTTCCACTAATAAGAAAGACAGCGATTCATACTTTTCTAATTTTGGAAACTACATAAATTATTCAGCTCCTGGTGAAGATATCTATTCTACCGTCAACGGCAGTTCTTATGAATATATGGATGGAACATCAATGGCGGCTCCTTTAGTAAGTGGAGTAGCTGCTCTAATGCTTTCTAAAAATCCTTGGTTATCACCAGACCAAATAGAAATTATTATGAATAAATCTGTCAAAGACCTCGGGAAAAAAGGCTGGGATTCTTTATATGGATATGGTCGAATTGATGCGAGCAAAGCAATGTCAAATACACCTGGGCAGTTATCAACGATAACCGCGAGTACAAAATTCACTGCTACAGGGAAAAATAAACATAACATCTCTGTAAGCGCATATGGCTCGTCAAAACTATCAATCTATGTAAAGGATTCCAAAGGAAAATTGGTTAGAAGTTTAGTCTCCAATAAACCGTGGAGTTGGGGGAAAATTTCCACATCATGGGACGGAAAGACAGGATCATATAGCTACGCCAAATCAGGAAAATATACGCTTGTTGCAAGAATGACTAGAGGCAGCAAAAACATTTATAAAACCAAAACTGTGACAGTTAAGGATAATGTAGCCCCAACAGTCACCAGTAAAGCTGCCAATTTTTCACACAAGGTCACTACATCAATAAAAGTTCCTTATGTACTTAACAAAGATTCAAAAGTAACTGTTAAAGTTTTGGATAGTACGGGGAAAACAGTTGGAACAATTATGAAGAGCAAGACCATCAAAGGTGGCAAACAATCAATTACTTGGAACGGGAAAAACTCCAGTAACAAGCTAGTGAAGGATGGCAGTTATAAACTGTCATTCGAAACCATCTCTCTAACGAAGGTCAAAGGAAAAACAATTAAATCAAGTATCACTGTGGATACGACTATAAATGGCTCTCTAAATAATATAGCTACCCCATTTAAAGCAACAGAGAAGAATAAACAGAATGCAACCTTTAAATCCAAAGAAAAACTATATATGACTGTTTCTGTTTTGAATAGCAAGGGTTCGAAAGTAAAAACACTGGTTACTAACAAATTGTATGATCCTTCATCCATACAACATAGTTGGAATGGAACAGACAGTAAGAATAAATTTGTTACAGAAGGAATTTATGTTTTTCAGTATGAGTTAAAAGATCTCATTGGTAATAAAAAAACGATTAAGAGTAAAACTTTCAACCTCGAAGATCATCGTGCTAATTTTGTAAGTGGCAAAGGAACAAAGAATATCACCGGTAATACGGACGTTGCTATTCCATATACACTCATTAAAGCTTCCAGTGTGTCTATCAATGTTTATAAAGGCTCGACACTTGTAAAAACAATCCTAAAAGATGAGGACCAGAAGGCTGGCAGCTATGATTTCTCTTGGAATGGAACCAATTCTAATGGTGAGTATATTGGAGATGGAGTTTATACCTACAGAATCAACGCATCTGACAAGTATAAAAATAACGCAACTTACAGTGCAAATCTTAATGTGGATCGCCAAGTTATTAAAGTTGAGTATCCGAAGCACGTACAAAATAAATCTAAAGAGTATAATGAAGCAGATATTGAAGTCTTCTATAAACTCTCTGATCCTGCTACCGTCACGGTTGAAATTTATGACGGCGATGATTCTCTAGTTAAGACTATCAGTAAAAATGTAAAACAAGAGGCGGGAATTCAGAATTTCACGTGGGATGGAGTAAGTGACGATGGCAACGATTATTGGTATTACGAACCTCTCAATTACGTTATTAAAGCCAAAACAGAGATGGGCAGAGAAACAAAAGTAACCGGCTCTATCTTAAGCAATTATTATGAGGAATATCCAGAGTGGATTCAAAGTCATTCTGTAGATACACATAATACGGGCATCGATATAGTAACAAACTTATCAAAAGATACAGAGATGCAATTAACTGTCTATGATTATAATCATTATAACTCCGGCAATCTTAGTAGCTATTATGATCAGCAAACATATACAATCAAAACAGGGCAAAACACCTTGAATTATCTTGTACCTGACAATCTCTTTGTTGATAATAGTTACATCGATTTAATGTATGTATTATCCTATAAGGATGAACTGGGGAATAAATACGAGTACGCCTATAACGATGGGTACTATAACTATTAATTTATAGGATCTTAAATTAGCTGTCTAAGAAAACGTATCTTCTTAGGCGCACTCTAATTAAGTATAGGTATTTATAGCCTAGCTCATGTAATCAACACTCTCATTTTATAGTTGATTCTATAGTTTGCTTAATGGAATGGCTGACAAAGAAAATAGTTCTCCCATTTTCCTCTAAGACTTCTAGCAAATACTTGGTCACAAATAGATAAAGCTTGAGTAAATAAATCACCAGAACTAAAAAAAGCTGCGCACTATCCGTTTTTTAGGATAATCGCAGCTTTTTAGTTTGTCATCCAGAGCGGTCAATGAACTCTTTGCCTCATAAAACGCTCTAGTGCATCCCTCCAGGTTGGTATGACAAAACCTGTATCCTTTACTTTATCCAATGACAGGACAGAATGCTTTGGCCTTGCAGCCTTTTGTGGGAATTCAGCTGATGTCCCAGGCAAAACCTCTACCCGTTTACCTTTTAATATTTCTTTAGCAAACTCAAACCATGTCGCCACTCCATCATTCGAAAAATGATAGACACCTGCCTCGACTTCATGATTCACAATATAAACCATGAATGCCGCTAAATCATGCGCATAGGTCGGCTTTCCATATTGGTCATTTACCACCTTAATCGTATCCATTTTCTTAGCTAAATTCAGCATGGTATAAACAAAATTACGGCCATGTTCTCCAAATACCCAAGAAGTACGGATGATATAGGCAGAAGGACTATATTTTAAAATTGCCTCTTCACCTGCAAGTTTAGCCGCCCCATATTGATTGATAGGATTTGTTTGATCTGACGGTAAATAAGCTGCCTCTTTTGTTCCATCGAATATATAATCTGTACTTATATAAATAACTCGAGCCCCTATCTCCGCTGCCGCTTTACTAATATAAGCAGATCCATCTCTATTAATTCTCCAATTCGCTTCCCTGCCTTCTTCCTCCGCAGCTTCAACATTCGTATAAGCTGCACAATGAAAAATCCAGTCCGGGTGAATGGAAGATATGGTCTCGGAAACTTCCTGTTCATTAGATATATCCAACTCTTCCTTAATAAAGGGGAATACCGTGTGTATCCCTTCCTCCTTTAGCAGGGTAACAACTTCAGTCCCGAGTTGGCCATTCGCTCCCGTTACTAGTATCTTCATCTTATTTACCCAGTTTGGCGCGTTCCTTTAATGGACGCCACCATTCCTCATGATTGACATACCAATCAATTGTTTCCACAATCCCCGTATCAAAGGTATACTTTGGCTTCCAGCCCAGCTCAGTTTCGAGCTTAGTGGGATCAATCGCATAACGGAGATCATGCCCGAGCCGATCCTCTACATAGTGAATCCTATCACTTGAGAGACCAAGATGCTCTACAATTTTTTGAACGATTTCATTGTTGGTCCGCTCATTATGACCGCCAACATTATACACTTCTCCACTTTTCCCCTTATGGAGCACTAAATCTATCGCGGCACAATGATCGGTAACATGCAGCCAATCGCGGATATTCTCTCCATTTCCGTAAATCGGTAACATGTCCCCATCTATTCCATTCGTTATCATCAATGGAATTAATTTTTCAGGAAAATGATAAGGCCCATAATTATTTGAGCAGCGTGTGATAGTAACCGACAAGCCATAAGTCTCATGATAAGCACGGACGAGCATATCTGCTCCTGCTTTACTTGCTGAATATGGGCTGTTCGGTGCTAACGGTGTCTCTTCCGTAAAATACCCTGTTTCCCCCAGTGATCCATAGACCTCATCCGTCGATACTTGTAAAAACCTTTGTATATGACATTCCTTCGCTGCATCCAATAAAGCCAATGTTCCCTGAATATTTGTTTCAATGAATATTCCTGGATT
Source organism: Pradoshia sp. D12 (assembly GCF_008935075.1). Taxonomy (NCBI): domain Bacteria; kingdom Bacillati; phylum Bacillota; class Bacilli; order Caryophanales; family Bacillaceae; genus Pradoshia; species Pradoshia sp. D12. The sequence continues at coordinate 3,616,440 of NZ_CP044545.1, forward strand.
CAAAATACTGCGGTCCACATGTGACTCAGCGGCAAAATTAACAATTGCCTGGATATCATATTGTTCGATTAAGCTCTTGATTAGCTCACGGTCCGTGATATTCCCTTGGACAAAATAGTGATTTTGATTCTCCATCACATCATCCAAGTTATGTATATTACCCGCATAAGTTAGTAAATCCAAATTAATAACTCGATAATCAGAATAGGTAGTTAATAGATGACGGACAAAATTACTTCCAATAAAGCCCGCCCCTCCTGTAACCAAAATGTTCATTAGGCATCCTCCCAAATAAAATTATAATCAGCTCCATGAAGCGACGGATGTTTTTGGTCCTTATCAGATAAAATCGGAACCGAAACTGGCCATTTAATAGCTAGCTCCTCATCATTCCAGGCAATTCCCCGGTCATGTTCAGGTGAATATAATTCATCCACCTTATAAAGTACATTTACATTTTCCGTAATGGTACAAAATCCATGTGCAAACCCATTTGGAACGAATAATTGGCGCTTATTAAATTCACTGAGAATAAATCCTTCCCATTGCCCGAAAGTTGGCGATCCTTTTCGTATGTCTACCACTACATCATAGATTGCTCCTGTTACCACACGTACTAATTTGGTTTGGCCCTTAGGTTCCAATTGGTAATGCATCCCTCTCAATACGCCGGCTTCCTTTGAAAGAGAATGATTATCCTGTATAAACTGATCAAGGATGCCATGTTCATGAAATAGCTTTTCATTATAGCTTTCCGTAAAGAAACCACGATGGTCCCCATAAACGGCAGGTTCGATTAATTTAACACCCTTCAATCCGCTTTCAATAACATTCATAATTCCACCTCTTCTTTAGGCGTCATTTGATCTTGCTCGATCATCCTCATCAAATACTGCCCATACTCATTTTTCGAAAGTGGTTCAGCCAATTGTCTGACCTGCTCAGCATCAATATAGCCCATTCGATAGGCGATTTCTTCTAGGCAGGCAATCTTAAGCCGTTGTCTTTTTTCCACTGTTTCTATGAATGTGGAAGCTTCGAGCAGGCTCTCATGCGTACCTGTATCCAACCAAGCAAAACCGCGTCCCATGATTTCTACGGTCAACTCGCCATTTTCGAGATAGATGCTGTTTAAATCTGTAATTTCCAATTCTCCTCTGGCAGATGGCTCAATTCTTTTCGCATATTCTACCACTCTATTATCATAAAAGTAGACACCTGTCACAGCATAATTGCTCTTCGGGTTCTTCGGTTTTTCTTCTATGGATATAGCCTTCATCTGATTATCAAACTCTACTACACCAAAGCGTTCAGGATCATGTACATGATAGCCAAATACAGTAGCTCCATACTCCTTCGATGCCGCTTTTTGTACCATTTTGGATAATCCCTGTCCATAAAATAGATTGTCCCCTAAAATGAGCGCAACAGAATCTTCGCCAATGAAGCTTTCACCGATAATAAAAGCCTGTGCTAGCCCCTCCGGTTTTTCTTGTACAGCATAGGAAAGGCTTATGCCAATATTGGAACCATCTCCTAACAGTTGTGCGTAACGTGATGTATCTTCTGGAGTTGAAATGATTAAGATTTCCTTTATACCTGCCAGCATCAATATGGATAAAGGATAATAAATCATCGGTTTATCGTAAACCGGCAGCATTTGTTTGGAAATAGCACTGGTTAATGGATATAATCGGGTACCACTTCCGCCTGCCAATATAATTCCCTTCATTTCCATCCTCCTTAATAGTCAACATCACTCACTTGAACAAATTCTGTATTTATACTCCGTCCGTATCCAACGGGCGCAGTTCATACCAACCTTTTACACTGGGATAGATTGTTAACTCTACTCCACTTTCTGTATAGTGATGAACGACAATAGAATTCACAGAAGGCCGTGCATATTGTAAACATCGCTTTTATTTGTCCTGGCTTTCATCATCCCAACCCCTCCACCATTCTATTCATAACTGTAGACGGCAGTTTTACATCGAGAGATATATTGTCGAATTTTTCTGTAAAATAAGAGCGCACAGTATAGCTTAATCGAAACGAACCTACTTTATTGCTTTGATTAATTCCATTTAAATGCCTGGCCGCATTATAAATGGGTATAGCTGCAGTAAGGTATTACCCATTCAGTACCTTTCCCACCTGCCAGAATCTCTGCATAAATCACTTGTTTACCCCCATTTCAAACTAGAATACTTACTAAATCCATAAGACCAGATTATTAACATTTAATTCCTTAAATAGAAATAATATCATTTAACAAAATCATACAAAAATTAAGAGATTATATCTACCTATTTTTACTGGGGAAGTCTGAACGATCCTAATTTGATAGAGCTTGTGCCTAGTTTAAAGTGATTTGATGGTCAAAAAATGCAAAATCCCCCTGATGTAAACAAAAAAAGTTGTCAGAATTCCGACAACTTTTAAAGATATTACTTATTTAATTCCATCGTTAGATAAGCAGAAGAAACCCAGCCTTGTGTTCCATTTGATAATTTAACTTTATACCAAGATCCACTTTTAATTGGGTTTTTACTTGAATCCACCACAAGCTCGACATATTGATGATTTGGCAATGATCCCAATATAGCGCCCACAGTACTCGCTGTTGCCCGTACATTCAGGGTACTCGAACCACTGACACTCACCCGAGCTAAGTTTTTAACAGTCATATACTGATTATATTTGCTTAAGCTGACCGTATTTGTATAATATTTCTTGCCTTTATAATTGACTGTCAACCAGTAATCATTCCATTTTTCCAATAGATTAAAGGTTTCACCCTTTCCAATTGTTGCTGCCACAGTCGCAGAGCTGCTTGTCTCATTTCTTAGACTTATAGAAGAATTGGCAACAGCAATTGTACCTGTCGGAAATACATCCTTGCCAATTGGATAGCTTGGCTTGGCTGGTACTGTCGTATTTGCACTTTGGCTGACTGCCCCTTCCTTACTGTAAGCTAAAATCTCGGACATATGGTTGGCAATCTTACTTCCCCAATTGGAATCACTGGCATAGTAAAAGTTCATTCCTTTACTTAAATCTGCACTCCGATTTCCATTGGCATCCTTAATGGTATATCCAAGTGTTGCCCCCTGATACTTCCAGTTAGATGGATTTAAATAAGTCGCCTTCATTTCCTGTGCAATAAAGAGAATATTCTCATCAATGGAGGAAAATTTTACAGAGCCTACAAATGGTGCTAGATCATAGGATCCAAAACCAAATAAATTGTTTTTCCCCAAAGAAATCGTCGATTTTCCAAAATCACTTTCATGAATCGCATGTGCTGCTAAATACAAGGCATTTAGGCCATATTTATTGGCGGCAGTGATAAACACCGAGCCTTTGTTATAGAGGACACTATTACTCGATGTTGCATTCTTCGCAATATAAGTATTAATTTGTGCAGCTGTAACAGAGGACTTCGTACGCAAATCCATATGTATAAAGGAATTCTTATTCGCTTCATAAGAGTTCATTTTATCGTAGTTCGCTTTTGTAATTAAGTAATCTCCTGATACATAGCCTGTTACTCCATCATACGTTACCCGATACCATCCCTCACTGGTTTTATAGGTTGATTTTACTTGTGTGTATTTGGGGATTAAACCGATTTTAGTAGACGATGTCGTATCAGAGGCACGAATATTCAAATCAGCAATCGGCAAATAGGTTGTTTCAGTAATAGTAGAACCGCTCGGAGTGTTGCTTGAGGTACTACTATATGCAACCAAATAAGTGCCGCTAACCCAACCAGTTTGACCATTATAGCTCACTTTATACCAATCTCCTGATTTTGCTGTGGCCGTCACGATTGTATTTACAGGAATAGTGTCCATTTTTTCTCCGGAAGTGGACGCTGTCTTTCGTAAATTCAGATTGGCCGTCGTCTTATACTTTGTAGCTGTAATTGACGTGTCTGTTGATGATACCGTTTTCGAGAATTTAGCTATATTGATATAACCCGTTTTTCCTCTATACGTTGTTTTATACCAATCCCCAATTCTATAAGTGGTTGTTATTTTGACTCCCTTAGGGATAGCAACCAATGTTCCATGTTTCTCCCCAGCAAAGGAATATAAATACGTCGCTTCTTTTGCCGTATAGGAAGTACTTGTAACCTTAGCTGCAGACACCTTACTTACAGACCCGGATTTAATGAAATAATTCTTCCCTTTATAGGAAACTCGATACCAGGTTTCTCCTATACTATTAACTACCTTTTGAGTAGATGTAAATATATTATTCTTTGGTATGGAATAGATTGCAGCTTTTTTTGTATTGGCAGCGCTATACAAGGAGCTTGTCGCATTCGTCTTATAGTAAGTGGTACTTATAGTCGTAGTTTGATTGTATTCTTTTATATACGAACTGCTTACCCAGCCTGTTTTACCACTATAAGAGACCTTATACCATGAGCCTGATTTTGCTGTAGCCGTGATCATTTTATGCTTTGGTATAGTAAGGAGTCGAGTGCCACTTGTTGATGCTTTTGACCTCATGTTTAAATTTGCTGTCGTTTTAAATTTAGTCGACTTAATCGAAACAGTGGCAGAGGAACTCGTTTTTTTAGTGACCTTGATATATTTTGAGCTTACATAACCTGTTTTTGTTCCATATTTCACTTTATACCAGCTGCCGCTTTTTGAAAGATACGAAACTGTTTTTCCTTTTGGTATAGTCGTAATGATGGCCGCACTGGTTGAAGCTGATTTGCGTAAATTCAGATTAGCTGTCGTTGTGTATACTGATGTACTCGTTGGCAAAACGGCTTTTAAATAGCTAGAACTGACATAACCCGTTTTTGTTCCATATTTCACTTTATACCAGCTGCCGCTTTTTGATAAGTATGTAACTTGTTTTCCTTTTGGAATCGTTGTAATAATTGATGCAGTCTTACTTGCAGACTTTCGCAAGTTCAAATTAGCTGTTGTCTTGTAATATTTCTCCGCAGCTGCTTCTACTTTTAATTCCCAAAAACTATCCTTCAATCCAATTTCAGGCCCAAAAATCAAGCCAGTAGATAGAAGAACGGATGTTGCCATAACTCTAATTGGTTGTTTATACCTTTTATTCATTGAACTCTCCCTTTTTAGTAAATAAGACGCACCGTACTAAACTATTATTTAGATATATATCTTATACTCTTATAAGCATATATTCCCCCCATTAATAGAATTACGAATAATAGCGCGTTTTTCTAAGGGTAAGCACTAAATTAATTCATTCATTAATCAATTTTCTTGTAAAAATGCTTACTTTTCACACTACCATTTCATTCTCTTCCCATAATAGTTTCAATCTTATTCGTGCCCACTTTCTTAATGATGACCAACAAAAAGAGGCTGTTGACATGATCAACAGCCTCTCTTTCTTAAACCTATTTATTTAACTCCCTTACTAAATAACTACCCGATACCCAGCCAACTTTTCCATTTGATAGCTTAACCTTATACCAACCGCCATTAGTGATTGGACTTTTACTTGAATCCACCACAAGCTCGACATATTGATTGTTCGACAAAGATCCCACTTTAGCAGCTTCCGTACTAGCGGATGCGCGTACATTCAATGTACTCATACCACCAACACTTACACGGGCTAAATTTTTAACAGTCATATACTTATTATATGTGCTTAAGCTAACCGTATTTGTATAATAAGTTTTGCCCTTATAACTAACTTTCAACCAGTAATCATTCCATTTTTCGAGTAGGTTAAAGGTTTCACCCTTCTTAATTGTTGCGGCTACAGTCGCTGAGCTGCTTTTTGAGTTTCTTAGACTAATAGATGAATTGGCAACTGCATTCGTACCTGTTGGGAATACATCTTTCCCGCTTGGATAGCTTGGTTTGGCTGGTATCGTCGTATTTGGACGTTGACTGACAGCTCCTTCCTTGCCATAAGCCAATATATTCGACATATGGGTGGCAATCCTTTTTCCCCAATCAGAATCACTCGCGTAGTAAAAGTTCATTCCTTTACTTAAATCAGTGATTCGATTTCCATTCGCATCCTTAATTGTATAACCAAGCGTTGCACCCTTGTACTTCCAGTTAGATGGATTTAAATAGGTTGCTTTCATTTCCTGTGCAATAAAGGCAATATTCTCTTCAATAGAAGCAAATTTGACGGAGCCCACAAATGGCGTACTATCGTAGGATCCAAAACCAAACAAATTATTTTTCGCTAATGCGATTGTAGCTTTCCCATAGTTACTTTCATGAATGGCATGTGCTGCTAAATAAAGGGCATTCACTCCATATTTATTGGCTGCTGTAATAAATGCAGATCCTTTATTATAGAGAACACTATTAGTCGATGTTGCATGCTTTGCAATATAGGCATTAATTTGCGCAGCAGTTACAGAGGATTTTGTACGTAAATCCATATGTATATAGGAATTCTTATTATTTTCATAAGAGTTCATTTTATCGTAGTTCACTTTTGTTATTAAGTAATCTCCTGAGACATAGCCTGTTACTCCACCATATGTAACCCGATACCAGCCCTTGCTAGTTTTATAGGTAGATTTCACCTGTGTATATTTAGGAATTGAACCGACTTTAGCTGATGAAGTAGAATCGGAGGCACGTATATTTAATTCAGCAATCGGCAAGTATATGTTTTCCGTAACACCAGAACCACTCGGGCTGCTGCTAGTGTTGTTGCTGGAACTACTATACGCAGCCAAATACGTACCGCTTACCCAGCCGGTTTTACCATTGTAACTCACTTTATACCAAATGCCAGATTTTGCAGTAGCTGTGACAATCGTATTTTTAGGTATTGTATCTAATTTCTCTCCGGAAGTAGATGCTGTCTTTCTTAAATTCAGATTGGCCGTAGTCTTAAACATTGTATCTGTAATAGACGTGCTTGATGAAGTTACCGTTTTCGAGAATTTAGACATATTGATATATCCCGTTTTTCCTCCATACGTTGTTTTATACCAATCTCCAATACGATAACTGGTTATTATTTTGGCTCCCTTTGGAATAGAAACTAAAGTCCCGTGTTTTTCCCCGGCAAATGAATATAAATAAGTATTTTGGTTTGCCGTATAGGAGGTACTTGTAACAATTGCTGCAGATACCTTACTTACTGATCCAGCTTTAATATAATAATTTTTCCCTTTAAAAGAAACTCGATACCAGGTTTCTCCTATACTATTGACTACTTTTTGTGTAGAAGAAAATATATTATTCTTAGGAATCGAATAAACAGCTGCTTTATTTGTATTGGCAGCACTATACAAGGAGCTTGTCGCATTCGTCTTATAGTAGGCAGTACTTGTCGTTGTAGTTTGATTGTACTCCTTCATATACGAGCCGCTGACCCAACCGGTCTGACCACCATAAGAGACCTTATACCACGAGCCGGACTTTGCTATGGCTGTAATAACTTTATTCTTTGGTATAGTTAAGAGCCGACTGCTGCTCGTTGTGGCTTTAGACCTCATGTTTAAATAGGACGTAGTAATATATTTAGTCGACTTAATCGTTGTTGACGCAGACGTAGATGCACTTGTTTTGTTCGTAACCTTTATATAGCTCGAACTGACATAACCGGTTTTTGTTCCGTATTTCACCTTATACCAACTGCCGCTCTTCGATAGATACGAGACTGTTTTCCCCTTTGGGATAGTCGTTAAGATTACCGAACGGGTTGAAGCTGTTTTGCGTAAATTCAAATTGGCCGTCGTTGTATATACGGATGCACTTGTTGACTGAGCAGTCGAACTCGGTACAATCTTCAGATAGTTGGAGTTGACATAACCTGTCTTCGATCCATATTTCACCTTATACCAACTTCCATTTTTAGATATATAGGTGACTTGCTTTCCTTTGGGAATGGTTATGATAATTTGGCCCTTAATACTGGCTGTTTTTCTCATATTTAGGTTGGCTGTTGTTTTATAATATGATTCAGCAGCTTGAGCCACTTGCATTCCCAGAAAACTTTCTGTCGGTTCAAGACTGCTCCCCAAAACTAGACCCGTAGATAGAAGAACGGATGTTGCCATAACCTTAAGTGGTTGATTATACCTATTATTCATTGCAATAAAATCTCCCTCTTTAGTAAATAAGACACCAAACTAAATTACTATTTTTATATATCTTTATTTTTATATAAAGTTTTAAAATTATCAAATATTTTGTAAATATCCAGATTTAATCAACTTTAAAACATATAATAATTGCTGATTAACCAATCAAATATTATGTCTAAATAGTTAATTTCCATCGTATTCGCTATAACTAATGGCTTACTTAATGAAAAAAGAGGTTGTTGACATGGTCAACAACCTCTTTTCTAAATCCTATTTATTTAATTCTCTTGCTAAATAAGAACCTGATGCCCAGCCAACTGTTCCATTAGCTAACTTAACCTTATACCATCCGCTACTAGTAACTGGATTATTGCTTGAGTCTACCACAAGCTCGACATATTGATGGTTTTTTAAAGTTCCTACTGTAGCGGCTGTTGTACTAGCTGATGCACGGACATTCAGCGTGCTGGTACCATTTACACGGGCTAAATTTTTCACAGTCATATATTTATTATAAGTACTTAGGTTAACCGTATTTGTATAATACGTTTTGCCTTTATAACTGATTGTTAGCCAATAATCATTCCATTTTTCCAGTAGATTAAAGGTCTCACCCTTCTTAATCGTTGCGGCCACAGTCGCTGAACTGCTTTTTGAGTTTCTTAGACTAATAGATGAATTGGCAACAGCGATTGTACCTGTCGGGAACACATCCTTGCCGCTTGGATAGCTAGGTTTGGCTGGAACCATTGTATTTGGACTTTGGCTGACTGCCCCCTCATTCCCATAAGCCAGGATGTTAGACATATGTTTGGCAATCTTATTTCCCCAATCGGAATCACTGGCATAGTAAAAATTCATTCCTTTACTTAAATCAGTAATTCGATTTCCATTCGCATCTTTAATTGTATAGCCAAGTGTTGCACCTTTGTATTTCCAGTTAGATGGATTTAAATAGGTGGCTTTCATTTCCTGTGCAATAAAAGCTATATTCTCTTCAATAGAAGAAAATTTAACGGAACCTACAAATGGCGTAATGTCATAGGATCCAAAGCCAAACAAGTTATTTTTTGCTAACGCAATTGTAGATTTTCCATAGTTACTTTCATGAATCGCATGTGCTGCTAAATAGAGGGCATTCACACCATATTTATTAGCCGCTGTAATAAATGCCGAGCCTTTATTGTAGAGAACGCTATTAGCTGATGTTGCATGCTTAGCAATATAAGCATTAATTTGTGCAGCTGTTACAGAGGATTTTTTGCGTAAATCCAAATGCATATAGGAATTCTTATTTGCCTCATAAGAATTCATTTTATCGTAATTCACTTTTGTGATTAAATACTCTCCCGATACAAAACCTGTTACTCCACCATATGTCACTCGGTACCAGCCCTTACTTGTTTTATAGGTAGATTTCACCTGTGTATATTTAGGGATTGAACCAACTTTAGCTGATGAAGTTGAATCGGAAGCACGGATATTCAATTCACTGATTGGCACATACGTTGTTTCAGTTATAGCAGAACCGCTCGGTAAATTTGTTTGATCACCGGCGTTATTACCGGGGTTACTCGTGTACTTTGTCAAATATGCACCGCTTACCCAGCCCTCATGGCCATTGTAGGTAACTTGATACCAATCGCCTGATTGTGCTGTAGCGGTGACAACCGTATTAACGGGCACTGTATCCAGTATTCCACCGGTTGTAGAAGGTGTCTCACGTAAATTCACATTAGCCGTTGTTTTAAACTCCGTAGCCGTAAAAGACGGTGTCGTTGAAGTGACTGTTTTTGTGAATTTAGTCAAATCTATGTAACCTGTTTTTCCGCCATAGGATGTTTTATACCAATCACCAATTCGATAATCAGTGGTTATTTTAGCTCCCTCTGGAATAGTAACCAAAGTTCCGTGCGATGCTCCAGCAAAGGAATACAAGTAAGTATTTTCTTTTGCCGTATAAGATGTACTCGTAACGTTCGCCGCTGTCACCTTACTTACTGAACCGGATTGAATATAATAGTTATTTCCTTTATAGGAAACTCGATACCAGGTTTCTCCTATACTATTCACGACCTGTTGGGTAGAAGTGAACACATTATTCTTTGGTATAGAATAAACAGCTGCCTTATTTGTATTAGGAGCACTATACAAGGAGCTTGCTGCCTTTGTATTATAGTAAGTTGTGCTTGTCGTCGTTGTTTGATTATATTCTTGCAAATAAGAACCACTTACCCAACCGGTCTGACCACTGTAAGAAACCTTGTACCATGAGCCAGATTTTGCAGTAGCTGTGACAATAGTATTCGCAGGAATAGTATTTAATTTCGCACCGGAATCGGAAGCTGTCTTACGTAAAACCAAATTAGTCGTTACCTTAAATTTTGTAGCCTTAATCGATGTTTCCGAAGTAGCAACTGTTTTTGTGAATTTAGTCAAATCAATGTAACCTGTTTTTCCGCCATAGGATGCTTTATACCAATCCCCAATTCGATAATTGGTAGTTATTTTAGCTCCCTTTGGAATGGCAACTAAAGTACCGTGTGTTGCTCCTGCAAAGGAATATAAATAAGTTGCTTCCTTTGCCGTATAGGAGGTGCTCGTAATACTCGCTGCTGTCACCTTATTTACTGAGCTGGATTGAATATAATAGTTTTTCCCTTTATAAGAAACTCGATACCAGGTTTCTCCTATACTGTTCACGACCTTTTGCGTAGAAGTGAATACATTATTCTTTGGTATGGAATAAACAGCTTTTTTATTTGTATTAGGAGCACTATATAAGGAGCTTGCAGCCTTCGTATTATAGTAAGTTGTACTTGTAGTCGTAGTTTGATTGTATTCCTTTAAATATGATCCGCTTACCCAGCCGGTCTTACCACCGTAGGAAACCTTGTACCAAGAACCCGATTTTGCGTTAGCAGTGACAACTTTATTCTTTGGTATAGTCAGCAATAGCTTACCGCTCGTTGATGCTTTGGATCTCATGTTTAATTTATCTGTCGTTTTGTATTTAGTTGCCTTCATCGTTGCAGATGTAGATGTAGACGTAGATGTTGAGGAACTTGTTTTTTTAGTAACTTTTATATATTTGGAGCTAACATATCCTGTTTTTGATGCATATTTCACCTTATACCAGCTTCCACTTTTAGATATATACGTGACTGTTTTCCCTTTTGGAATGGTCAATAACGTGGCTGAACTAGTTGAAGCTTTTTCCCTCAAACGCAACTTGTCCGTTGTTGTATATACAGAAGTACTTGTACTAGATACAGAAGATGATACATTTGAACTCGTCACTTTTTTCAAATACTTAGAACTGACAAATCCCGTTTTTATTCCGTATTTCACCTTATACCAGCTTCCACTTTTAGATATGTACGTGACCTGTTTTCCTTTTGGTATTGTTGTGATTTTTTGTGCCTTCGCACTAGCCGACTTTCTCATATTCAAATTGTCGGTCGTTTTATAATATGTTTCAGCCGCTTCAACTACATGTATACCCGCAATACTATCTGCTGGCCCAATACCGCTTCCCAAAACCAAGCTAGTAGATAAAAGAACGGATGTTGCCATGACCTTGAATGGCAGCGTTTTTCTTTTATTCATTAAGATTCTCCTTTTGTAACGAAATATCGCACATATATATTATTTTTATAAAATTATATTCCGTTTTATTTCTAGAATTATAAATAAATGACATTTAAATTAAACAGTTATTTATTATTTTAAACTAATATTTTAATATAATAAAATGTGTTTTGATGGTAATTTTAAATGTTCGTCCTTAAAGCCAGATAGATAGAAAGATAAACCATTTCACATAATCCCTAACAAGTTTCCAAAGCGACTAAAATCAAACAGGCACGTGACGGATATTAATATATCGATTCCAATCAAAAAAAGATGATTACTGTATAACCCAGTAACCATCTTCATAACAATGCTTTATCGCTTACACCCACCACTATAAGCAGAGTGAGTAAATGCTCTCTATTTTTGTCCATTTTAAATATATCAATATTTTCATAACAAAAGAAGCTATCATCGAGGATGATAGCTTCTTTACGAAATATAACTGTGTCTCTGTTTCTTATTTTGATGTGGTAGTCATGCTGCTTTGTTTTTGAATAGCAGCTTCTCTAAATGCTTTTTGTTGAGCTGGAGTCATAGCTCTGTATTCTTTTAAGAATTTCTCATATTTGGGCACAACATCTTCAACTGTACCAAAGTCTTTTATTTCTCCATACTCAAGCCATAATGCTTTATTACAGAAATCCTTAATTTGTCCAATTGCATGGCTAACAAAGAAAATCGTTTTTCCTTGATCCCTAAAGCTGTACATTTTCTTTTTGGATTTCTCAGCAAAAGCCTGGTCACCCACAGACAAAGCTTCATCAATAATCAAAATATCAGGATCTACAGTAACAGAAATTGCAAATCCAAGTCTTGACTTCATTCCGCTGGAATACTTCTTAACAGGTTGATCAATAAATTTGCCGATATCAGCAAATTCAATGATTTCCGGCTCCAATTCCTTAATCTGCTTCTTATTGAACCCAAGCATTAGGCATTTTAACTCAATATTTTCCCGACCTGTCAGCTGATTATTCAAACCGGAAGCAATTGCAATCAAGGAGGTTTGTCCAACTGTTTTAACTGATCCCATTGTAGGGGGTACAACCCCCGCAATAATATTGGATAATGTTGATTTTCCTGACCCATTAACTCCAATCAGTCCAATAACATCACCCTTACTTGCTGTAAAACTAATATCCTGAAGTGCATAGAAATCATCTCCATATCCTCCCGGAAGAAGAATATCCAATAATTTATCGGAGGTTTTGCTATGCATTTTGTATCTTTTATAAACATTTTTTACAATAACTGTTTCCATAGTAGACCTCACTCCATTTTACAAATAATCCACAAAATGATTTCTAAATTTCAAATGAAGCGCTGATCCAATCATGAGTAACACAATCGTTACTCCCCAAAAGTATAACGTATAGTCTGCATGCTCAATAAAGTACCAGGACTGGCCTAACATCGCTGCACGATACCCTTCCACTAGATACGTAAGTGGATTAAATTTAATAATCATTTGTAAAAATCCTGGCAAACTATCTGAAACCCACAATATAGGCGTTAAATAAATCAACATCCTCATTATAGCTTGGACAATCATCGTTACATCTCGAACAATGGTAGCCAGTGTGGATGTGACAAGTGCGACGGCAAATAGCAATACAATCGCCGCACCCATAAAATAAGGCAACTGTAAATAATAAACGGATATCGGAAATCCGGCAAACTGCAAAATAATAGAAATAAGGATTACGATGACAATATGCTGATAAAATTTCGACATAATGACATACGAGGGTATAGCACTCATAGGGAAACTCATTTTAGAGATAAAGTTAATCCTTGTATAAATTGATTTTGTCCCATCCATAATGGCAGGATTGGCAAAGAACCACAATGATATTCCGGATAGCATCCAAAAGATAAACGGTACATCTCCAATTTCTCTGCCTCCCCGGATTCCCATACCGAAAACTATCCAATATACTCCTATTTGTATCAAGGGATTTAAGAATTCCCATAATATACCTAAATAATTATTGTTATTAGCACTTTTTAATTCAAATACAGACAATCGTTTAATTAAATAAAATGAATGTATTTGTTCTTGTATGACCGTAAACATAGACTTCATAAATTTCGAATATCCTTCCCCACTATTTTACAACAGATACATGTATTGCAAAGAGTCTTTATAGCGCTCTCTGTTTGGATAGTATTGTTTTTTCATCAAACAAATATGAAATTAAGTTTTCACTGGAATGTCCTTTTGAATACTTGTTCCATTTATTTGCATACTCTTCAATCATGTCCATATCAAAACTGTTCTCTTTAATGAGGTCAATAATAGCCTCTGTATTGTTTACTACTGGTCCTGGAACCATTTTTTCATATTGTTCCCAAAGTCCTCTATCTTTTGTGTATTCAACTAAATCATAGGCAAAGAAAATCATTGGTTTCTTTAATAAAGAGAACTCGAATGATATAGAGGAGTAGTCTGTTATTAAAACGTCCGCAACTACCAGTAATTCATTAATATCATACTCTGGTTTAGAATAATTCAGGACAAAATCCGGATAGATTTTAGTATAGTCCGGAATATTCTTTATTGCTGGATGTAAGCGTAACATAACGACATAATCATCATGCAATTCATCATATAGTTTTTTCAAGTCTAATTCTAACTGAAATTCATTCAGTTCGTTATCACGATAAGTTGGCGCATATAATATAACTTTTTTTTCCCAAAGTAATCTGTTTTCCTTAGTCAACTGATTGAATACTCTTTCCTTTTCAGTCTGATTATAAAAAAAGTCAGTTCGGGGGATACCAGTTCTAAGGATATTTTCTCCCTTTAAATTAAATGCATTCATGAAATAAGTGCTCATGATGTCAGAACCCACAACCACTTGATTAAACCGTTTATAAACATCCATGAATCGTTTTACTGCTTGATCAGATCTGTTTTGAACAGAAGCATCCTCCAAGCCAAATTTCTTAATGGCTCCCGAGGCATGCCAAAGTTGAACACACTCCACTTCTGGTCTGAAGTCAGTAGCTGCCAAAAAACCATAATAATTATCAACAAATACATAACTAGATGTGGCCAAATGAAAAATAGATTGAATGAAATCAATCGGGTTTTTATTTTCAATCAAAGCTATAGTGGCATCCTCATATTGCTGAAATCTTTTATAGCTTGTACCCTTACATAAAAAAACCACGTCAAAAGCAATATGTTTTCGACGCATTTCTTCATATACATACTGAGTGTTATCACCAAAAGATACAACAAATGCCACCTTGTTTTTGAGAGGGAATAAATTAAAAATATTAAATACGATTTTAAAAATCAACAAATACAACTGAATAACAAGTTCTTTAACCATTTTTCACCTTAAATAAATCTTTTTTTATTTGAGATGTTGAAATCCCGATTGTTCTTGGCAGGTAAACGACCTGGCAGTGCTCTTTCAGAAAGTCAAAATGGCCTTCCCAATCATCTCCCATGACAAAAACATCTATATCATGTTCCTTAATATCTTTAATCTTTTGTTCCCAATTTTCCTCCGGAATCACTTCATCAACAAATTCAATTGATTCCAAAATCAGTTTTCTATTTTCATAGCTATGATAAGCCTTTTTATTTTTCGCCTTATTAAACTCATCAGTGGATAAGCCCACTACTAAATAATCGCCCATTTCTTTGGCTCTTCGTAAAATATTAATATGACCGACATGTAATAAGTCAAAGGTGCCATACGTAATAATCTTTTTCATTTCTACATCTCCTTACCTAGTTCATTAGCAAACTGGTAACTGACCAAAAAACGGAGCAACGTACAGTGACATCAAAAACATATTCTTAATTATATAACTCATACATAAAACTTTCAAACCTGTGTCGAATACAATCTAAATTATAACGTAATCGTGTATTATTTGTAACATAAAGTTTGCAGTGCTTGATGGTATATATGTTTATAACATGCCAGAGGAGTGAATTCATCTCACAAAAAAAGGAAATCATGATCAAATTGATCATGATTTTTTAATTGGTTTTATTAATGTTTCTACAAAGCGTTTGGACGCTTGTCCATCAAAGACTTCAAAGAATCGTTCTTTAAAAGCTTTTACTTTCTGAATATCAAAGGCATTTTGCTGAATCAAAGAGATAACTTGTTCGGTTTTATCTGCAAGAGGTCCTGGAATAAAGTCCTTATATTCATAATAGAATCCCCTATCCTGCAAATATTCTTCTAAATCATACGCATAGAAGATCATCGGTCTTTCAAGCAGTGCATATTCAAAAATAACGGATGAATAATCACTGATCAGTATATCTGTAATAGAAAGAACATTATTGATATCATTCTTACTTAAATTTAGTACGAAATCCTTTGCTTCTTTCGGTATATTAACACCTTTTGTAACAGATGGATGAAGTTTCAAGATCAATACATATTCATCAGAAAGCTCTTCAGCCATTTTCTTTAAATCAAGCTGGATATTGAAGCTGGAGCGCTTTCCCGGACCTCCTCTGAAGGTTGGGGCATACGTAATAATTTTTTTATTACGCATAGCTGGATAAACCGCCTCATATTTTTTCCTTAAATATTCTATTCCTTCTTGATCAAAAAACACATCGGTTCTCGGTAGACCTACCGAGTATACATTCTTCTCAGAAATATTAAAGGCTTCCGCATAATGTGGAATAATTTCTTTACTTGTAACGGCCACTTTGGTATAGGATCCATGAGCTTGGTTTTCAAATTCTTTTGTGTTACTTTCGCGATACCCAACCGCACTGTGACCAAATTTTTTAAAAGCCCCAGCAGCATGCCAGGTTTGGATCACTTCTGTTCCTTTTCTCGCCTTCAATTTATATAACGGGCGATAGTAATCTTCAACTATAACATATTTTGACGTGGCAATATCATAATATAATTTAACATAATCTTTAAACGATCTTTCCTTTTTAAAATGTCCCACCACTTTATAGTCAGGTCTTGATTTTTCAATTTCATCATAAAGACATTCAAAAGAATCCTGTAGGCTTGCCACTTTACTTGACGCAAATGTAATTTTATCCTGAAGCGGAAGAAGTTTGCATAAAGGAAATACAATGCGTCTAATCACTGCAGTATTAACTTTGGAGTTAAACCTTATGTATTTTCGCTTGTACACATACATCTGGATAGGGAGGAAGCTGTTCTTCTCTCCTGATTTTCGGGCTGCTTTAAATGTTGATTCAAATGCGGGAGATTCCAATAATCTAATTTCAGTTTTAAAAGAAATCTTTTTTAATGCAATATCCAAACACTCTTGATAGCTTTTTCTTCCTGAAGAATCCAATAAATCAAATCGATTTACCAAGTTTTTAAAGATAACCGTATGAAGTGAGTGAATTTCATTAAAAAAATGTTTATCCAAACCTCTTATCCATTCATTGAAAATTCCAAAAGTTTGTACAGTAATATCTCTATTCCTGCTATCCACAGCATTACGTAATGCCGGCCATATATCAGCTGTAACCAAACGATTGTAATAATACCTCTTTACTTGAAAACGCGCCACTTCATTGTCAATGTATTTGTCCCATAAAGAGTCGGAAATAGACATACTCTTCATGATGTCTTTTAATACACTGACTGAATTAACACGAACAGTTTGTGATAAAGAAAGATTATCTTCATTTTCTCTTGAACGGTAATTATAAATCACTTTATCAATTGTATAAATATCACCGCCCGCTCTCAGATATGCTTCAATAACAAACGGCTGATCTTCTGTTACTTTTATTCCCAGGGGGAAAGTAATATCCTTAACTATGTCACGGCGATAAAGTTTGTTGCATGGACCTAAAGAATATAATAATTCTTGATTTGCAATTAAATTCTTCTCACCTTTTTCATACACTTTATTATTGTAATGACTTCCGATAAACCAAGTCTCTGTTTTGTTAAAGCTCAGTGATGCTCCCAACACAATAGCTGATTTTTTAGAAAGAGCAGCTGTATACATACTCTCCAAAGCATCGCGAGGCAAAATATCATCTGAGTCCACAAAACTGATATACTCTCCCCGAGCTATTTTTAATCCGTTATTACGAGCCGCACCGGGACCTGAATTCTCCTGTTTGACAGAAATAATATTAGGATATCTACGGCTATATTCTTTAATAATATCCGGGCTGCGATCGGTCGAACCATCGTCTATCATAATGATCTCTATAGGCGCTAGGGTTTGATTGACTAATGAATCCAGCGTTTCTTCCAAATATTCTTCTACGTTGTATACCGGTGTAATGACACTCACTTTAACCATTTCCATTATTACACCTCCTGGTTAATTTATTGTCCATGAACATCGTCTACATAAGATTGTTCATTTTAACAAACGGACAACTCTCTCACTGGATTTTCCATCAAGCTCATCGAAAAAATACTTTCTAAATTCATTAAGCTTATTCACTTCAAAATGACCATTTTTTATAGTCTTAATCAGCTCCTCCTCAGTAGTAACCATAGGACCAGGAATAAAGGATTCATAGTCATAATAAAAATCTCTTTCTGAAGTATATTCTTCCATGTCCGGTGCATAAAAAATCATAGGTTTATCCAACAATGCAAATTCAAAACATACAGATGAGTAGTCTGTAATCAAGAGGTCGGTAATTAACAACAGGTCATTGATTTCACTATAAAAAGAAAAATCATAAAAAAAAGAGCGATATTCAGGTGGTATTTTCCATTTCACTTTAACAAATGGATGAATCTTAAACAAGAAAAGATATTTTTCATGAAATGCTTGATAAATTTTATCTAAATTAAGGTATTCCAATGGGTAATATGCTGATTGTTGCCCAGGACCACGAAAGGTTGGGGCAAATAAGATAACTTTCTTGTCTTTAAGAAATGGGTATTGCTCATAAAGTTGATTACTCTTATTAGTCTTATAATCCTGATTAAAGAATAAATCTGTTCTTGGAATACCTGTAGCGATTACCTTACTTTCTTCAATTCCAAAACCTTCAGCGTAATGCTTCGCGACATTTTTAGAACTGACAATCGCTTTCGTATAGTTTTTATGATTTAATGAATCAGGTTCAGGACCACCAGGCAACCCTACACGACTAAATCCAAATTTTTTAAACGCTCCAACTGCATGCCAAAGCTGAATTAGTTCAGCGCCCTCTCTAATTTTCAAAGGGTACACCATTGGGTAAAAATCATCAAGTAAGATGTATTTCGATGTTGCTAAATGATAGGATAACTCTAGAATTTCCTTGCAGGTTTTCTTTGCTGCTGTGCCCTCTTTTAACATATATCTATAAGTGAAATCTTTATTTTGCCTTTGTAATTCATCAAATACAAAACGAAAATTCCCCTCCATTTTTGTACGACTATCTGAGGCAAATAAGATTTTCTTTCCATTAATTGGCAAGATAGTAAATACCCGATAACAAAATCTAAATACATAGGTAGAGAAAAATCGATTGAAAATTCTCCCCTTATTCTCTTTGAATTTTGATGTTATTCTTAGAAGTAAATTTGATTTCTCCAAATAGATCACTCACTTTTGTCTATAAAACTAACTTATACACGCATTATTTTTCTTTACTTGCTCAATAAGTGTTTTACAATTCTTTCGCTGGCTCTTCCATCTGTATAATCAAAGAACTCCTGCTGAAATTCCTCAATTTTAGTAATATTATAGCCCTTTTCTTTAATCCAATTAGCTAACGACAAAGTTTCTGTAAAAAATGGGCCTGGTATAAAGTCAAGATACGGATAATAAAAATCCCTCTCTTTTAAATACTCTTCCAAATCATCCGCTATAAAAGCGATAGGACGCTTCAACAGACTATAATCAAAAATAACAGAAGAATAATCCGTAACTAATATGTCCGCTAAAACTAATAACTCTTGAATATTATAACCCTTTTTCATGTGGATTACGAAATCCTCATATTGCTCAATACCACTTAGATGTAATATCATATATGGATGTAAATGAATGATTAAAGCATATTCATCACTTAGCTTTTTTTTCATTAACTCCAAATCCAGAGGAATATCAAATTCTTCCTGATAATGACTTTTACCACGAAAAGTAGGCGCATATAAAACAATTTTCTTCCCACGGAGTTGTGGATATTGTTGATAGAACCGGTCCTTTAAGTTCTTATGCTCCTCTTTGTTATAAAAATAATCCGTTCTCGGTACTCCTAAAGGGAATATTTGCTCTTTATCCATATTAAAGGCTTCAGCATAAGCTGGAATAACTTTCTCAGAACTAACGTACACTCTAGAATAATTGGAGTGTACCTTGACTGTTTTTAAATAATCCTCACTGGGACCAAAATCCTTGCCAACTGTACTCCAACCAAACTTTTTAAAAGCCCCGGCAGCATGCCATAGCTGTACAAATTCAGAACCACAACGTGGTTTAACTACATAAATAGGAAAATAAAAATCATCTACAATAAAAAAACGAGATGTAGCTAAATGATAACTAGCCCTAATAAGATGGAAGAAATAAGTTACTTTTCCCTTAAAGGAGCTATCAAATTTTTTCGCCAGGACAAAATAATTTTTTGTTGAATCAATTGTGTTAATCTCATTAGCTATGTATGATAAATTTCCTTCCAGTTCATTAGAGCGGTATGTAGCAATGGTTATTTTATTTGGGTCAACCTTAAAAAAAAGAGAAGACAAAGCATAAGCAAATTGAATACTATACTTTGTTAATAACGTAGGTATCATCTTCAATTGCTTCATACTTTATCTTCCTGCCTTCCGATATTCAATACTTATATTTTCCACTCCATTACAGTCTTACCCCAAGAGGACGTCAAATCTTTTTCAAACGCAGATAATATATCGCTGATTGTCTTAACCTCTTGTACTTCACCAACTAATGTTCCCAGATACTCAACAACATCCGGGTTTTCTTTTAGGAAGTTAACTGTTCTCACAAAATCTTCACGTCCGCTGCGACTGCTTCCAATTAGTGTGATTCCTTTTTCCAAAATCATTCTTGTATTAACCTCAACAGGGAATTCTGATACCCCCATTAGAGCTATAGAACCTTCTGGATGAAGATGATCGATCATCTGATCAATCGCATATTGGCTTCCTTTCCCACCAACACATTCAAATGCATGATCAATTCTCAAATCCTCTGGGATTTCATCAATTGTATAAACTTCATCTACGAAGGAGAAGTTGTCCAATTTATATCCGGTTTTACCGAAGATAATAACTTTGCAGTCTTTGTACATTTTTTTTAGGAATAGAGTCGTAATGAACCCAAGGTTTCCATCTCCCCATACGCCAAATACATTGCGGCGTTTATGAGACCGACTCTCAAATCTGGATAAAACATGAGTTGTAA